>NZ_JBXKMX010000081.1:0-7028 GCF_056992975.1 Ectobacillus sp.
ACTTTCCAGCAAAAAATAAATCCTTTGCGGTTAATAGGTTATTAATCCCCATTAGCAACCCGCCTGCAACGATAGCTGGAATAATTGGAACAAAGATGTCAGATAGCATTTTCACAAAGCGTTGAAGTGGATTCATTTTTTTCGCTCCAGCATCCTTTACATCCTTCGTTGACATTTCTGTTATGTCGGTAAGACTAGCAAATTCCTTGTATACTTCATTTACCGTTCCGGAGCCGAGGATGATTTGATACTGTCCACCAGTAGAGAATGTCCCTTTGACTGCATCCATTTTGTCCAGTTCTACTTGATTGATCTTCTCTTCATCGTGTAACACGAGGCGTAACCGCGTCGCACAGTGTGCTGCAGCTGAAACATTTTCTTTTCCGCCGATTGCTGCTAGGATTTCCTTCGCAATGCTTTTGTAGTTCATTGTAAATCCTCCTTATTATTTATAGTATGATTCAGAACCGGTTCCAATATAAGGTGAACAGAATTGATTATAGCTAGATTTATAAAGTGCAATTATAAGGAACCGGTTCCAAAAAGAGCGATTTTTTTGAAACCAGCCATTTTTGGAACCGGTTTCAAATAGATTATATGATGACTATACTTTTTTGTCAACGCTTTCACGGTCTACAATTTTAAAGTTTGAAATTAATTGTAACGGAATTTCTTCTTTGTTCACAAGTTTTACGATTCGCTCAGCAGCCCGTTTTCCTGCTTGTTTGTAATAAAATTTCGTCGTCGTTAAACTTGGATGCAGCATCTCTGCTACATCATATCCACCAAAGCCGGTGATTGAGAGATCATGCGGGACTTGCAGCTCGTTTACATAAGCAGCCTTCATCGCACCTAATGCTAAATTATCTGTCGCACATACAATTACTGTCGGAGAATAGGTATGAATAATCGAACTTACAATCTGGATGGAATCCATCATACTAAAGCTCGTTTCAAAATAGCGTACCTCACAGCCTGCCTGTTCCTGCACCGCTTGTGTAAAACCAGCTTTTCGCTTTACCCCAACCGCAATATCTTTTTCAGTGACACCTAAGTAGGCAAGCTTACGGTGACCGTGCGCAAGGACATACTTACCCATTTCATACCCTGCCCCGTAATCATCGTGAATCACACTATACACTTTGTTATATTCCTGTCCGACAAGCATAATGGGTATGTTAATTTTCTGAAATGCTTCAATGTGTTCTTCCGTAATTTGGGTCGCCAATAAAATAATCCCGGCTACCTTTTGATGCGCGAGTGTATAAATACTTTCGATTTCTCTTTCTAAGCTTTGACTTGTATTTGCAATAAACATTTGATAGCCTAATTCTCGCAAATACTCGTCAATACCAATTAACGTTTGCGAAGCCGCATATGAGTCCAAACGCGGAACAATGGTACCAATAATGTTTGGTACTTTAGCCTTTAAACTTTGTGCAAATGGATTGGGAACAAAACCGGTTTCTTTAATCGCTCGTTCAATCTTTTGTCTCGTTCTCTCACTTACCGATCCTCCGTTCAAAAAGCGGGAAACCGTACTTTTTGCTACTCCCGCTATGCTTGCAATGTCTGATATCGTCTTCATCTTCGTTCCCTCTCTAACCCAAATGAAAAATTTATTCTATCTCGTATTCTTCCAATCCATCTCTTTCAAACAATTCTTGAGTAACCTCATGTAAAAACGGGCTTTCTTCATTGGTATAGAAAAGATATAATTCATGCATGGCCCGCGTACAAGCGGTATAGAATAACTTTCGCTCATTCTCTCGCCCATATTGGATCTTTGAAGCATCATATATAATTACTGCATCAAATTCAATACCCTTTGCTAGATACGACGGTATAATAAGTACACCATGATCATAGGATGCTGTTTCCTTCGTAATAAGGCGAACATCTATGTATGGCTGCATCAATTCATATGCAAGTTGGCTTTCTTTTGCAGTTTTGCAAATAATCGCAATCGTATGGTGATCTATAGCTCTCACATAAGTTACAATTTGATTCACCCTGTCGTTCTCAGTAACTTGAATGACAACAGGCTTTTTTCCTTCTCGTTGAAACGGTTGTATATGCTGACCACTCGGAAGCAACATACGGGAAAATTCGATAATTTGCTTTGTAGAACGATAACTACGCGTTAATTCAATACGTTCCGTTACCTGTTCCCCATACAAAGATGATAAGTGAAACAAATTCACATTTTCAGACTGCACATGAATACTTTGATTGTAGTCACCGAGCACTGTCATTTTTGCAAATGGAAATAATCGTTTTAAAAATATAAATTGAAATGGCGAGTAGTCCTGTGCCTCATCAATAAACACATGACGAATGGAAGTATTTTTTTGTACTCCTTCCAGCTGCTCTTTCACATACAAATAAGCTGTTGCATCTTCATAGGGAATACTGCTATTTTTTAGCAATCCAGATGACACTTTACATATTTCTTGCCATTCTGAAGGTAATTCTTGTTCTGATACAAACTGTAACGCAAACATCGCATCAGAAAAAAGATTTTGATATAACGCATATATATGTAAAAATTGAAGCTGTTTAACGAATCTATATGTAGGTTTCATATGTTCTCGCACGATCATTGCAGCAAGCAGCCGTTGCTCCCGTTCAAAATCATCAAAGGTATCCTCTGTATATCGTCTTTGTCGCTGTAGCTTTTGGTGAACGAGAGTTAGCAAATGTTGATCTGCAAGCTCCATCTCCTCTTCCACCCACGGTTTTTTCCGTTCTTTTTTCTCTTCTGTTTTTAATAGCTGAATAAGCCATTCTGTTGTCAGCCTAACCCGGTTAGCAAGCGACAGTGCACGGTCTAACGAATAAAAATAGATTTCTATTTGCTTTGCGGATACGATTGGTTCTCCTCGAAATGTAACATCAAGAAATAACATGCCCTGCTTCTTTAAAAAGGTAACATAGGAATCAAGTATTTTCATGTATGCTTGTGAAGCCTTATACTTAATAGACGAAATTCGTGCTTCATACTTGTTATCTGCATAAGAAGACAATACATATTCCATTTGTGTAAACGAATCTTCTAGCCGTATGTCCTTTCCAAGTTGATGTTCGATATAATCTTGAAAGGTCGTCTGTTGCATATTGTCTTCTCCAAGTTCTGGAAGAACCGTTGAAACAAAACTACCGAATATTGGATTCGGAGAAAACAATAGTATTTGCTCTGCCCGCAATGATTCCCGGTATCGGTAGAGTAAATAGGCAATTCGTTGCAAGGCAGCTGATGTTTTTCCACTACCTGCTACCCCCTGAACAATTAACATTCTACTCGTTTCATTTCGAATGATTGCATTTTGCTCACGCTGAATCGTTGCAACAATCGATTTCATCGCCGTATTTGCTTGCTTACCTAGCACCTCCTGCAACAGTGTATCACCAATTGTGACACTAGAGTCAAATACACTTTCTATGATTCCATCGCGAATCAGAAATTGTCGTTTAACCGTCATTTCACCTGATACGATGCCCACGGGTGCTTTATATGTAGCCGGACCAAGCGTGTAATCATAATAGAGGCTTGAAATGGGTGCGCGCCAGTCATATACAAGAAATTGTTCCGTTTTTTCATCATAAAAAGAGCCTATACCGAGATAAATGGAATCCGCTTGTTTCTCACCCTCTTCTTTAAAATCAATACGGCCAAAATAAGGAGAATACTGCAATCGTTGCAGAGTTTTTACTTCATTTTGACTATGTGTGTAGCTCCGTTCCCGTTCTGAAAGAAGTTCAGCCTGTTGTTTCAGACTCGCATGTGTTTCCGCCGCTTCGGTTGCATCTTCAAAATTAACTGTGACATCTTCCCAAAAGTTCTTGCGCATACCAACAATGGTTGACTTGATTGTACCTACGTATTGTTGGAGGAAACGGGCTTTGGCAGCCGCTTTTTCGACTACTTCATCAACACGCCGTTGTTCCCATTGATACTCTTCACTCTGATTGTCCATTTAGCCACTTCCTTTCACGAGATGAATAGCACACGTTCATTTTACTGATATTGTCATTGATTTTACCATACATATACGTGTCTTTTCAATTAATGGAAAAACCCTACCAACTCCCCCACCTACATCATTTTCATAGACTAGGATTACATTTTTCACTTTAAAAATATAGATTACGTTATAATATAAATGGTATTTCATTCCGAACTACTCTTATACATTTATTTTAAAGTACATACTTCCGCATTTAGAAAGGAATCACTATGAGAGTCTTGATTAGAAAAAAATTTCTAACCATATATACAATTGTTATTTCTATCTGTTTCTTAGCAGCAGCCTTCATCCCTACACCTTATTATTTGTACCAACCTGGCCCTGCTGAAGCAATTTCGCCAAAGGTTACGGTAGAAAATGGACATAAGTCTGAAGCCGGAAATTTTTATTTAACTACCGTATTATCCATGAAAGCAAGAAATGTGTATGATATCTTGTATGGATTGTTAACTCCTCATACACAAATTCGGACCGAGCAGGATGTGCAAGGAACGTATACCTCTGAGGAGTACGGGAACCTGCTTAATCATATGATGCTTACGTCTCAGCAAAATGCGATAGCAGCAGCTCTTCGACAAGTTGGTGAACCTGTGACCCTTACATATGAAGGTGTGTTTGTAAGTAATGTTTTGCAAACATCTAAAGCAAAAGGGATTATTAAACCAGGTGATATAATCACCTCGGTAGATACTCATCCCATTCAAAACACATTAGATTTTATGAATTACATAGCTGCAAATAAAAAAGTAGGACAAGCAGTACAAATCGGCTGGAAGCATGAGGGAATAGAACAAAAGAAAGACATTGAACTTATTTCAATTGATGCAAGCAAGGATAAACCGGGACTTGGCATTCTACCAGAAGATCAATTTACAGCGAAAACAGAACGCAATGTTTCATTCCAAACAGAAGATATCGGTGGTCCTTCCGCTGGCTTTATGTTTTCATTAGAAATAGTGAATCAGCTTACAAATGAAGACTTAACGAAAGGCTATAAAATTGCAGGGACCGGTACAATTGACGTTGATGGAAATATTGGTCAAATTGGTGGAATACGCGATAAAATTATTGCAGCGCATGATACTGGGATTAACATCTTCTTCTGTCCAAAGGATCAAAAACCTGGAGATAACAATACGAAGGATATTTTAGATGAGGCTGCAAAACAGAAGTACACAACGAAAATTGTTCCAGTATCTACACTGAAAGATGCCGTTGCCTATTTACATGCACTACCTGCTGCACCGAGTGTGAAGAAATAAAAAACGATCCATTTTATCATGATTTGCGTTCGCATAAACAAAGAGGGTCCCATTTCTGATATGCTCCCAATTAAGTAGACAGATGAAATAATAAAAATCTGTTTACTTGATTGGGGGCTTTTTCTATGGTCAAAAATTCCTTTTCTGCACAAGAAAAATATGAATTGATTATAGCGTATGAGGACAGACAAACCTCAGTTTTTGACTTCTGTCGTCAATATAATGTACACAAAAAAACGTTACACAAATGGATTTATCTTTTTCAGACGTATGGAATGGATGGACTTCAGAATTCAAAGGGATGGAAACGGTACTCGAAAGAGTTAAAAAAGTTAGCCGTTCTTGATTATCTTTCCGGGAACTATTCTCAGACTGAGATTATACGCAAGTATGAAATATCCAGTAGCTCCGTGTTGGAAAAATGGATAAAGAATTATAATAATCATAGAGAATTAAAAGATACGAAAAGGATGAGTAACTCTATGATGAAAGGTCGATCTACCACCTTAAAAGAACGATTAGAAATTGTAATGTACTGTCTCCAACAGGGAAAAAATTATTGTCAGGCATCGGAGCATTTCGAAGTTTCCTACCAACAAGTGTATCAATGGATGAAAAAGTATGAGAAAGAGGGAGAAGACGGACTCAAGGATAAGCGTGGAAAGCGGAAAGTAGAGCCAGAGTTAACCGAGGAGGAAAAAATCCAGCGGGAGATGAAGCGATTGGAACGAGAGAATGAGCGTCTTCGGGCGGAAAATGCATTCTTAAAAAAGTTGGAGGAACTCGAAAGGAGGCGTGGAAAGAGACGCTCTTGAGCCAAGTGCGATTAACTGATACCTATGTAGCTATTCAGGAACTTCATGAGGAAGAAAATTTCTCCATTGTACTATTATGCGAGATTGCGAAAATCGCGCGTTCTTCTTATTACAAGTGGATGCATCGCACTCCCTCCGGGAATGAAGAATGGAACAAGAAAATTCTCAAAGAGATGGAGCGCCTTTATGAGAAGGAAAACGGCATTTATGGGTATCGCAGTTTGACCTTGAATGTGAATCGCATCTTCTCACAAGCTATTAACCATAAACGTGTTTATCGGCTGATGAAGATTGTCAACATCCAATCGGTTATTCGACGCAAGCGTACCAAGTATAAGCCGAGTACACCACAGCATGTAGCTGAGAATGTATTGAATCGGAATTTTAAGGCGGATCAACCAAATGAAAAATGGTTAACAGATGTAACAGAAATGAAGTATGGGAACTCACAAAAGGCGTATTTGAGTGCCATTTTGGACTTGCATGATAAATCCATTGTAAGCTATGTATTAGGCACTTCGAACAATAATCCTTTGGTGTTTCGTACCCTTGATTTAGCCTTGAAGGAAAATTCTGGAGCCACTCCACTCATTCACAGTGATCGTGGATTTCAATACACTTCCCCTGCATTTAAAAGGAAAATTAAGAAAGCAAAAATGGTGCAAAGTATGTCAAGAGTGGGAAGGTGCATCGATAACGGACCCATGGAGTCATTTTGGGGAACATTGAAATGTGAGAAGTATTATCTAAATAAGTACAGCACATTCGAAGAGTTGAAGAAAGACATTGAGGAGTACATTCAATTTTATAATTACGAGCGATTACAAAAAAGACTAAACGGCCTTAGCCCTTTAGAATATAGGGCTAAAGCCGTCTAGCAGCGTTTATTTATTTCCGATGTCTACTTGACAGGGGTCACTTCA
>NZ_JBXKMX010000082.1:0-3679 GCF_056992975.1 Ectobacillus sp.
GATTTATTATGGATAATTAAGGTAATACTAATTAAATAAATTCATTAAAGTCTAAGGAGATAAAAAGATGAAACTAGATGAAGTAAGCAAAATCGAAGTTGTAACTGGTTCTTCTAAAGGCCAATTAAATGTTATGGAAGTACGTTTTTTAGATAGGAAAAAGCGTAGGGTAGGTTATAAATACATCAATGTTGAAGATCTGAAAGTAAAAGGCATTATTAAAAAAGCAAATAGCTTGCGTAAAGCTGAATCATGGCTAAACACGTTTGAAGGTAGAAAATGGGCTGTGATGGAAGCGAAACATATGAAATTTAGCTAAAACTTGAAAATAAAAAAAGCCAGGAGAAATCTAAACCCTGGCAGCCAAATTTTCTTACACGGAGGAGAACTTGGCTTATGTATATATTCCCCATTCATTAAACAATTTATACGAGAAAATTGTATAGGAAAGAGTAAAAAGAATGTAAATACTTTTAAAACCAAAAACGGTCCATTTATAGACCATTTTTGATTGAAATAAAATAATTGAGAAGAATTATTCAAGAGGTGAATAAAGGTACATGGCAAACCATATTCAAAATATATTTCCTTCTCTCTTTTTATTATGATGAAAGAAAATTAGAATATGCACAATTTAGAACAATATAGAGTAATTTATTACCATCTTAATATTCGTATATAATATCTTGCTCTGTTGTATTCTAACATACAAGGAGGTGATATTATATGTCAAATCGTAGTGGAAGTAATAATGAATTGGTAGTTCCAGGTGCAGAAAATGCAGTGGATCAAATGAAATATGAAATTGCACAAGAATTTGGTGTGAGTCTTGGAGCAGAAACTACTTCACGTGCTAACGGTTCTGTAGGTGGAGAAATCACTAAACGTCTTGTAGCATTAGCACAACAACAAATGAGTTCATTTCAAGGACGTTAAAATATGAATGGATAAAAAAGGACGGCCCTTACCGTCCTTTTTATTTTCAAAAGCCAAGAACTATTTTGAAATATGTCCTTGGTTTTTAAAGAAAAATATTTAGCACTTTATTTGTATAAGTTAGTACAAGGATTTATTGAAGTAGTTGATTTTGTTGTCCTTGCTGGTTTTGTGTATTACTCATACTTAATAGTTGTTGTTCTGCTTGAGCAATCGCTTGGCTCATTTGATGCAATGCTTGATGGGATTTTAAGTGTTGTAATCCTTGATTTAATGTTTGAATAGCTTGTTGAAATGTTTGCTGTAACTGTTGATCAGATTGTTGAATTTGTTGATGTGCTTGTTGATTAAATTGTTTCATTTGACTCATTAACTGATTTGTCTGTCCACTTTGAACTCCAGCTTGTTGCCCTTGCGGATTGGATGCGAATTGAGATAAAGATTGTTCAATTTGATGAATTTGTGATTGTAAAGCAGTGAGTTCTTGTGCAACCTCTACATCTGCTACTTTTCGTGCGACTGATTCTACATGCTTTTCAATTTTTTTATCCATGTTATTTTCCTCCTTGATTATAGATAGCCGCATACCGCGGACCTCTTTATAATGCACGTAGGATTATTTTTTATTCTTTAATTAATTCCCAAAAAAATTGTCTATCTTATTTTCAATATCTATTACCTCTGTTATTTTTATCGTGTTCGTTCTATGTTGCAAACGTACGTTCGTATTGTGGAGGAAAAACATGCAAGTTGAAGGAGGTATGAAAAAGTAGATGACGTTTCAAGCGTTCATAACGCAACAACTTGAGGGCATTAGAAAAATACTACATGATTATAAAAAATAAATCCTCTAGTTATAAAAGAGGATAAGTTTGATGATATTTACTATCATTTGATACGAAAAGGTTTTACAGATGGAGCATAGGGGGTTCGAACCCCTGACCTCGACGCTGCCAGCGTAGCGCTCTCCCAACTGAGCTAATGCCCCGAAATAATAAAAATTTCTATTACGTAGTATACAATAGAACGATATGAAAAAAAAGTCATAATATAAGAATCATGACTTTATGTAGGAAGTGAAACTACTTTTTCGAAATGATCAGCCAATTAAATCATGTAAGAAACATAAAACAATTTCGTGCCAAACCTCATATCTGTTCAGGATTTCCTAGGCATAATGATGTTTTAAATAAACATTTCTAGCTAAGCTTCTCTTTGTATTGGCGACGTAATCAAGATGTACGTTTTAAGTTAAAGGTTACTTTCATTTTATTTTGCAATGAAAGTAGTTTGAAGGTGTACTTCTTTTCCCCACGGTTTGCCAATCCAGCGTTTAAGAGCGAAACAACCTCGAAACCATTCATCTACACCTTGTGCAATCCAAACACCTAGTAAACCGAGTCCAAATTGAACTCCTAGCACGTAGCTGAGAGAAACAGCGATACCCCACATTGCACAAATCCCAATTACAACTGGAAAACGAACATCACCTGATGATTTTAATGAACTCATTAAAACGATATTCATAGCTCTTCCTGGTTCTGTAAAGGCGACAGCCCATAATACAGGAAGGCCGACTGCAAGGATAGCTGAATCGCTAGTAAATAACTTTAATATCGGTGTACCGATAAGAGCAGTAGCGAATGACGTGAGAAAGGAAGCAACCATAGCTATTTTTAAGGTTTGTACTCCTCGTTTTAATGCTTTTTCATATTGTCTTCCTCCAACATAACGTGCAACAAGCAGTTGCGTTCCTTCAGCAATTGCTAATGTGAATAAATAGCAAAACATAGATATGTTTGTGATATAAATTCTTGCAGCAAGGGAAGCATCTCCAAAAGTAGCAACTAGAGCAGTGATAACCAACTGGGAAAATTGATAGGATATATTTTCTCCAGCAGACGGAATACCAATGGAAAGCATTGCATGGACATCTTCTCGTTTTAATTTGAAAATAGTATCGAACTGGATTCGTAATGCAAGCTTGTTATAGATTAAATAGAAAAGAGCACAAATTGCAAATGTACGGGCTCCTATTATGGTCCACGAAACTCCTACTACACCTGTTATAGGAAAGTGAAAAACTCCTAAAATAGCAAAACTGTACCCAATAATACTAATAACATTCATTAGAACCGTTACAATCATGGATTCTTTCGTATATCCATAACTTCGAAGGATCGCGCTTAACGCTAATGAAAGTGATTCAAGGAACAGAGAAGCTCCAGAAATACGAATAAATGTAAGTCCGTACTGTAGGACATCACCATGTATTTCAAATAAAAGTAGTAGCTGTCCGCCAAAGGTTACAACAATAAAAGAAACGATAATACCAAACCAAAAGTTCAAGCCAATGGCTGAATAAGCCAATTGGCGAGCCTCGTTTAAATGTTTTGCACCGAGTCTTTGACCAATTAAAATCATTGCTGCCATCGAAGTAACATTGAAAACTAAAATAAAAATACTTACTAATTGATTAGCAACGCCAACACCGGAAGCTGCGCTGTCAGAATAATGGCTTAGCATAAGTGTAGCTATTATTCCTATACCCATATGAAGAGCTAATTCTATAAAAATAGGCCAGGATATATGGAAAAGTGTCTGTTCTTGATAGGAATTTCTTTGAACAACCAAAAGCAATTCTCCTTATTTTTAATGAAATATTATTTATGCACAAAATTCATTGTAATCTTGTTTAAAGTAAAGAGAAATAGAAATATTAAATTTTATTTTTCATTAATAG
>NZ_JBXKMX010000083.1:0-2296 GCF_056992975.1 Ectobacillus sp.
AGCCGCTTCTTCATAAGTTTTTGCAATAGCCCCGCAATAAGAATCTGAATCGGGATGACCAAGAATGATAAGTATTTTTTTCATAAGCTTCCTCCAGGGTAGTGAATGATAAAGTAGTATATAGAAAATATACTAGCAGAGCAGCATTGATAGATTTAGCATTACTGCGTTACATATTTCGTCATCAACCTTGCAAATAAACATCACATTTCTTGATTGCCAATCTAAACTCTTCTTTGATCACTTAAAATAACACCTTCAATTGGATAAGATTGAGGAATCTCGATTTCAAACGGAACCCTTTTTTTATAGAGGTGATGGGGCAAAAAGTAGCTAACCCTACCTTTTTGTTATATTCTAGTGGTGAAAGAACGAGTGCGGGTCTTTTTCCTGATTGTTCGTGACCAGATTGAGGGATTACATTGTAGCCAAACAGGATCACAACGACTGGGGACATAATTACTCGAGGAGTGCTTTCGGTATCCTAACTCCTAAACTGTTCCCCCATTTCTGAATATGTGACATCATTTCTTCTCCATTCTTTCGTATATACATTAGTTGTGATAATAATCGACATTTCTTAGAACTTAATACTATGGTTGACTACATTCATATTTATTATAAAAGAAAGGGAATCGCATAACCAGAATAAATAGTATAGGTTGTTGCAATGTTAGAAACATATCTCCGCTTTCTCTAACTTTAAACCAAAGGGGGCCTCATTATGTTCATCAAGCAAGTCACGCTCTTTAGCTCTTTTCTAAAGGAAACGAAAGATTTCTACGCGGTGCATCTCGGATTTCCGTTATTGTCTGAAGATGATATAAGCTTTGAAGTTCAGGCGGGAACAAGTAGGTTGAAATTCCAAACGTATGATGAGGAGGGCCCTCCCTTTTATCACTTTGCTTTTAACATTCCGAAAAATTTGTTTCAAGCAGCAAAGGAATGGGCAAAGACGAGAGTTGTTTTAAATAAAGAAGATGGTGAGGACGAAGTGTACTTTCAATCTATCGATGCAAGTTCATTGTATTTTCAAGATCCTTCGGGAAATGTAGTGGAACTCATTGCCAGATATTCTGTATCGCGTGCTTCTGAGAATTCTGTTTTCTCTGCAGAAGAAATTTTATCAGTAGGAGAAATTAGTACGACGACAAATGATGTGATAACTGTAGGAAAGCGTATGCTACAACTCGGTTTTCCAGTTATGCGGGATGAACCACTAGACGCAGACAACTTGAATTTTATCGGGGAGTATGAGGACGGAGCCTTTTTTCTTCTCGTTCCGCGTAAACGACGATGGTATTTTTCAAACCGCGAGTCTGCAATATACCCGGTTTCCATATCATTAGATGACGGACGAATTATTAAACTAAATGAAAAAGGAGAAATGAATACATGAACACCAAAGAGGCTCGGCTCCTTGGTGTTCCGGGAAATCATCGATTCACAAATAAGTATTCTGTTTCGAATTTTTTAACCACTGATTCAAAAATATCCATTGCTGCGTTAAGTTGATCCTCGGTAATGACGAGTGGCGGTGCAATGATGACACTAGATTCATGAGAGTATGTGTAAAAGCCTTGTTCAGAGAGGAGGCTAACAAATTTACTCATAAGCCCCACTTTATCTTTTCCGTAATCCATTCCGTATGCGATAATCGGCTCTCTCGTTTCTTTGTCCTTCACAAGTTCTACAGCAGCAAATAAACCGATGGAGCGAACTTCACCAACCGAATCAAATTTTAGAAGTTTTTCTAACCGCGCTGCTAATACTTTCCCCATTTCTGCAGCATGTTCAATTAAATTTTCATCCTTATAAATATCAAGTGTCGCACAGCCGATTTGCGTGGAAACGGTATGGCCACTATAGGTTAAGCCGGTCATAAATACGTTATCATCAAAGTAGTTTGCTACTTTTTCACTTACAATGACGCCGCCAAGCGGACTATAGCCACATGTAACTCCTTTAGCAAAAGTCATCATATCTGGCTCAAAGTCATAATTCTGTACGGCGAACATTTTCCCTGTACGACCAAACCCTGTCATCACTTCATCACAAATCATAAGAATCTCGTACTGATCACAAAGCTCCCGAACTCCTTCTAAATAGCCTTTTGGCGGAATAATAACACCATTGCTACCTGGAATAGGCTCCATAAAGATGGCCGCTATCGTTTCCGGACCTTCGTATTGAATTTGGTTATGTAACCGGCTAATATAAAACTTTGTTGCATCTTCTTCACTAGCAAAATCAATCACTTCTCTGTATAAATACGGCGTATCGAATTTAATAAAGC
>NZ_JBXKMX010000084.1:0-9075 GCF_056992975.1 Ectobacillus sp.
CTGCCCGCTTTCTTTTCATCAAGTTAACAATTCGATAATATTGCTGTGGATTCAAGTAGCGTAAAGCAGTATCCTCAAGCTCCCATTTAATCGTATTAATTCCAAGACGATGTGCTAACGGAGCGAAAATTTCGAGCGTTTCATTTGCAATACGCCGCTGCTTCTCTTGAGGTAAATGGCGAAGCGTTCTCATATTGTGTAAACGATCCGAAAGCTTAATCAAAATCACGCGAATATCTTGTGCCATAGCGACAAACATTTTTCGATGATTTTCAGCTTGCTGTTGTTCGTGTGATTTATACTTAATCTTTCCTAGCTTCGTAACGCCATCTACTAACATGGCTACTTCTTTCGTAAATTCGCGTTCTAAATCTTTTAATGTTACTTCTGTATCTTCAACAACATCATGTAAAAAACCAGCCGAAATCGTAGAAGAATCCATTTTCAAGCCTACTAATATGCCAGCAACTTGAATAGGATGAATAATATAAGGTTCTCCAGATTTACGATATTGCTCACGATGGGCATCGCGAGAATATTCATAGGCATGCTTAACCATCGCAACATCTTCATCTGTTAAATATTTACTCGCATTCTCCAACACCTGTTCAGCTGTTAGCACTTGTTCATTCGCCATGGAATCACCTTTTTATATGAAAAATTAATCCTCTTTATAAGTTAGAATTATTATTTATTACACCATTATAACGCAAATATTGAAAATTGGAAAAGGAAAGAGCGAAGATTGTAATATAGAGATTGTATATATGTTCATCTGACAATAAAAAGGGACCGTTACAGATCATCTCTATTTTACGGGATTCTGTATAACGGTCCATTGCATTCTCATTAGAAATGGAACACTCCGTTTCTAGTGTGTTAATAATTCATAAGCGTTAAAACATCGTAGCCTTGTAACTTTTCTCTACCACCAAGATAGTTAAGCTCAATTAAAAAGGCGATTCCAACTACAATTCCGCCAAGTTCTTCCACAAGGGCAATCGTTGCTTCAATCGTTCCGCCCGTTGCAAGTAAATCATCGGTAATAAGAATACGTTGACCTGGACGAATAGCATCCTTATGAATCGTTAATATATCCTTACCATATTCTTTACCGTAATTGTATTTAATAACTTCGCGAGGGAGTTTCCCTTCTTTACGTACAGGTGCAAAACCTACTCCTAAAGCATAGGATACAGGGCATCCAATTATGAATCCACGCGCTTCTGGCCCTACAACGAGTTCTGCCTTCTTTTCTTTCGCAAATTCTACAATTGCATCCGTTGCAACTTTGTACGCCTTCCCATCATTCATTAATGGCGTAATATCCTTAAATACAATTCCTTCTTTCGGATAGTCCGGAACAATTGCAATATATGGTTTTAAATCCATGTTAATAAGCCTCCTGACATGTTAAAGAACTACTCTGCATATTACTGAACCACATAAACAACTGTTGGTATGTGGAATATACTAATTCTTTTTCGACCTGTAATCCATTTATCTTTTCACGATAAGTAACGGATTCTAACAAATCACGTTTGGAAATATGATCGGACATAAAAATCAAACCATCTTTTATTGTAACAAATTCTAGTTCAAAAAACACCTGGGTCATAAAAATTACAGTGTCTTTCGACCAGCCTTTGTGCTGGCACAGCTTTGCCCCATGCTTGGTAAGTGAAAATGGAGCTTGTTGACGTAAAAACGAAAAATACCATTTAAAGTGATCGCGGGTCGGTACGGTACTAAATGTATGCTGATTCTCTTGATGAAAGACGGCATAAATTCGTTCTGGAAATCCCTTTGCAAAAAGCTTCTCTACCTCGTCCATACTTGCTGGTAAATCTAAGAGCACTACATAACGTCCGGTAAGTGATTGCTCCGTTACTTCCTTTGCTTGCAACAATGCCCCAGGTAACGAAAATGAATGTGTTGCTTTTTGAAAATAAATAGCAGTCACTTTATCCTCAGGCAACGATAACAAGAATTTCTCAATATTTCGATCTCCGCGATAATCAAACAATTGCCAGTTATTTACAGCAAGATCTGAAATCATAATCTGTGGTTTACGAAAATGATTCCATTCATTTATCGTTACTTCTCCAATTACCGATACACGTGACATGGGCGAAATTTCCTCTACAACATGTCCAAAGCCAAAGCCAACACAGTCTAATTTGCTATCCCCATCCCGCAGCAGCAACTTGACATGAGAACCATCCGACCCAATTTGGCGAATACTCTCGATTGCAGCATCTTCTATTCGAATGCATGGTTTGGGATTACCTACACCAAAGGGAGCCAAAAGCTGTAATTCCTCAATAGTAGATACGGTCACTTCTCCTAGTGTACAGGTAGTATCAATATCCGTAATAGGGAAAAGCTGTTCTTCAGAAAGCGTAGCATCTGCTAACTGATTTAAACGACTTCGAAGATCATCAACATCACTAAGCGAAAGACTCATCCCAGCAGCCATCGCATGACCACCAAAGTGCGGTAACAAATCACGGCATGTTGATAAATTTGCAAATAGATCAAATCCTTCTATACTCCGTGCAGACCCTTTCGCTATGCCTTTTTCACGATCAATACTAAGCAAAATGGTTGGACGATAATAGCGTTCTACTAATTTAGAAGCTACAATTCCAATCACTCCCGCATTCCATCCTTCTTTCGCAATTACTAGTACTTTATTTTGAGCAGATGAGTATTTATCTTCAACTTCTTGTATCGCCTCATCGGCGATTTTCTTCACAATATCTTGGCGGAGCCGATTTGTCGAATCTATTTCTTCCGCGAGAAATCGCGCTTCTTCCGGATCATTCGTTATTAATAATTGTACAGCGGGATCTGCATCTCCTAGTCTTCCTACCGCATTGATTCGGGGTCCAATCGAATAACCAATACTCTCTTCATTGATTTCACTTGCATTTATATTGGCAACTTGAAAGAGAGCACGATAACCAGGTCGACTTGTCTCTCTTAACTTTTCTATCCCTTTTTTCGCTATAAGCCGATTTTCACCAAAGAGGGGCACTAAATCAGCAATCGTTCCAATTACTGCAATATCGAGCAGATTCTCTGGAACGCGTCCTAATAAAGCATGAGAAAGTTTAAATGCAACGCCCACTCCTGCAAGATGCTGAAATGGGTAGCTATCCCCTATCCTTGGATGAATAATGGCATACGCATCTGGAAGCTGAGGTGAAATTTCGTGATGATCGGTAATAATTAGATCTAGTCCAATATCCTTTGCAACCTCGGCTTCTTTTATTGCTGAAATACCTGTATCTACTGTAATAATTAACGAATATCCCTCATCCTTTGCCCAGCGAAACGCCGCTTCATTCGGACCATATCCTTCGGTGAAGCGATTTGGAATGTAAAATGACACATTCCCATGCAATTCCTCAAGCGTGAGCATAAGCAAAGTTGTACTACTAACGCCATCCGCATCATAATCACCAAAGATTAGGATACGTTCCCCCTCTTCGATTGCATGATGGATTCTCTGAACAGCTAGCTTCATATCATGTAAAAGAAACGGATCATGAAATTGTTGTTCTGTAAACAAAAAATCAACTATTCCCTGCTCCGTTTGTAATCCTCTATTCATCAATAAAGAGACGACGAAGGGTGTAATGTGCAGCGACTTTGAAAGGCGCTTTACTTCTTCCTCATCTTGACTTTTTTCATTCCAACGTGTTTTTGCTCGCAACAACGAAATCACCCCTTAACCTATTCATTATACTAAACGGGCTAAAGGGTGACAATAATTCTATAGTTGTGAAGAAAGCGATATCGTATTTGCGATATCGCCTTCTGTCCTTATACAAGAATATCTGATTTTTGCTTTGTTTCGACTTCTTTCTTCCGTTTTCCTGTTCCCTTTTTCAGACTACGTGATTCCATATAGAGCCATAGCTGTGAAGCAACGAATACGGAAGAATACGTACCGACAATCAGTCCTATGAGCAAAGCAAATGAGAAATTGCGCAAGGAAGGACTACCAAATATGAGTAAGGCAATAACCGGTAGTAACACCGTTAAAACGGTATTAACCGAGCGGCTAAGTGTTTGTCGAATACTTAAGTTCACAATTTCTTCTAAATCTTTTATAGAACGCACCTTACGTTCTTTGTACAATTCGCGGTTTCGATCAAATGTAACAATACTATCATTAATAGAGTACCCAACGATGGTTAAAACGGCCGCAATAAACGACAGGTCTACCTCTAATCGTAATATACTAAATACCGTTATAATGAAAAATGCGTCATGTAACAAGGCAACAACTGCAGAGATGGCATACGTAAAACGGAAACGAAGACTGACATACAAGATTATTCCAACGGATGCAATCAGAACTGCAATCAGCGCATTGCGTGCCAATTCTTTACCGATTGTTGGAGATACCGTACTTACGTTAGGTTCCGCCCCGTATTTATCCTTAATCGTGCTTTTTATTTTCGCAATTTCTTCTTTCGAAAATACACCTTTTGATCGGATAGCTGCACTTTGGTTATTAGTCCCTGTTAGAACTATATCCTCCGTTTTCACTCCAATTGTCTCTAAATCTGTTTTTAACTCACTTACAACAATTGGTTTATTGCTTGTCATATCTAAACGAGATCCACTAGAAAAATCTATGCCTGCATTTAACTTAAAGATGGAAACAATGATAACTCCTACAATCATGAACACTGCAGAAAATACGAGAAAGCGATGTCCAATCTTTACAAAATTAATAGAATCAAATGGTGTAGGAGCATGCATAACCCCTTTTGATAGAGGCAAAATTTTACTCTTCCTCACGCCAAACCATTCTACCTTCTTGTCAAATAAACGACTTTTTACAAGCATTCCAAGTAATAAACGCGTAACACCTACGTTTGTCGCAAATCCGACAACTAAGCTGACGATTAAGCTTGTTGCAAACCCCTTTACTGAGCTATTACCCAAAATAAATAATACAATTGCAGCAAGAAGTGTCGTAACATGTGCATCTAAAATAGTTAAGAAGGAATGTCGATTTCCAGCGCGATATGCAGCCATAACAGACTTTCCGATTTTGAGTTCTTCTTTAAACCTCTCATCGGTTATAATGTTGGCATCTACCGCAATCCCGACCCCTAGCACCAGAGCCGCTATACCCGGCAGCGTCAGGACAGCATGCATACCGTTAAAGATGAGAAGTGTTATGTAAATATATAAGCCGAGTGTAATTACAGCGACCAAACCAGGCAAACGATAGTACAGTAGCATAAATAAGAAAATAAGTGCTACACCAATTATTCCGGCTACCATTGTTTGTTGCAGAGCTGTTTCCCCAAATTTCGCACCAACTGAAGTAGAATATAATTCCTTTAACTCAACTGGTAGTGATCCTGCATTAAGTAAATTAGCTAATTCCTTAGCTTGTGTTGGAGTGAAAGATCCTACAATGGATACATCTGTTTGATTAAACACTTGATCGACTCTAGCAGCTGATAAGTATTTAGGCTTTGCCTTTTGACTTTCTGCCTTATATGAATCCGTTCCATCTTGGAAATCCAACCAGATTACCATTAAGTTATTTGGCTTCATCCCTAGTACATTTTCAGTAACTTGTTTGAACTTAGCAGCATTGTTTAGTGTTAACCCTACACTAGGCTGACCTTGTTGGTCGAATGTTTGCTTTGCCCCGCCCTGCTTTAAATCTGTTCCATCCATCAAAATCTTATCATTTACATCACGAAATGTAAGCTTCGCTTGTGTAGATAATATTTCACGCGCTTTTGTTTGATCTTGAACCCCCGCAAGTTGCACACGTATGCGGTCATTACCCTCAATTTGAATATTAGGCTCACTTACTCCAAGAACGTTTACGCGTTTTTCTAGTGCATTCACAGTACTTAAAAGAACGTCACGAGTAATAGTGTCGCCTTGCTTAGCAGGCTGTACTTGATACAAAATTTCAAAGCCGCCACGCAAATCCAGCCCAAGATTAATACCTTGTGTCACATTTTTTGTCGTTGTTCCAATTATTCCACCCACAAGTAGAACAATTAAAAAGAAAGCAACGAGTCTGCTTCGTTTTGCCATTGGTTTTGTGTTCCTCCTTATACTTAAGAAAAAAAGCAATACTATGTCTATTATAGAAAGCCTTAAAAACGAATGTCAAATCAAGTCATCATGTTTCATATTCATTTAATGGTCCAAGCGGTGATTTATAGGCTTGCATCGTTAAATATGTCATATAATCGCTAGTTGAAAGCGTAAGCACATCATTTACTAGTTGAAACAATTTCAGTTCCTGGTCTACTTTTTTCCATTTTTTAACTTTCAAACATTCCCATACGTCTTTCGTTGTTACTCGATCGTATCCTAGAACTCTAAACTCTTCCACTTTGCTATCAATCACAATCTTCAGCTGTTCACGATAAGCATCTACCGGATGTTCTTTCACAACCATCATTTCCTCCTCCATTTCATTTTGGGCGTTTGATTCCTATATATACAATCTGTTTAGATTGTTCCCTAATCTTAAGCAAAAACTTGTATACATACACCTTGTCATGCTTGCCATATATATAAGCATATAAATTATTGTAAATCATTCTGGAGCTTTTGAGAAGGTGGGAACGAAATGACGAAGCAAAGCTTTTTACGTGGTACGCTGATTTTAATTCTAGCAGGACTAGCCACGCGTGTACTTGGCTTTCTTAATAGAATTGTTATGGCAAGAATTTTAGGAGAAGAAGGGGTAGGGCTATATATGATGGCCGTTCCGACCTTCATCCTAGCCATCACCATCACACAACTTGGACTTCCCGTAGCAATTGCTAAACTTGTTGCAGAGGCAGAAGCAAGGAAAGAGCCGCATAAAGTTAAAAAAATTCTTTCCGTTTCATTGTCCATTACATTGTCACTCAGCATAGTCTTTACAATCGCCATTTCCTTAGCTGCTCCTATCATTTCAAAGATGCTATTAACAGATGCACGAACGTACTATCCACTTATTGCAATACTTCCTGTCGTTCCTATTATTGCAGTTTCATCTGTACTACGAGGATATTTCCAGGGAAAACAAAATATGAAGCCGGGTGCCTTATCACAAGTATTAGAGCAAGTTGTCCGTATTACACTCATTGCCGTTTGTATACGAGCATTCCTTCCATTTGGAATTGAATTTGCTGCCGCCGGAGCGATGATTTCAGCAGCAGCTGGGGAGCTCGTCTCGCTCGCTTACATGTTGTATATATTTAAAGGGGAAAAACATATTCCCTTAACCTCTCATTTTTTACAAACTGTACAAAACAGTAAGGCTACCTTCCAATCTCTTATGTCCATTGCCTTACCAACTACAGGAAGCCGCTTAATTGGTTCAATTTCATACTTTATTGAGCCAATTGTAATTGTACAAAGCTTAGCCATTGCTGGTGTAACAACGAGCATTGCAACCAAACAATACGGAGAATTAAACGGTTATGCCTTGCCCCTACTATTACTGCCATCCTTTATTACATACGCTCTTTCCACCTCACTAGTTCCTTCTGTTAGTGAAGCGATGGCAAAAAAAAATCACGTACTCGTTGAATACCGACTTCAACAAGCATTGCGTCTCTCGTTTCTTTCTGGAGGTTGGTCTGTCGTAATTTTGTACGTATTTGCCAATCCGATTATGACGCTCATGTACGGAACAGATCATGCTGCAATCTTTGTAAAGGTTCTCGCACCATGTTTTCTCTTCTATTATTTTCAAGGTCCATTAGCATCGGTGCTTCAAGCATTAGATTTAGCCAAGGCTGCGATGTATAACAGTTTCATTGGTACGGTTGTAAAGATTATTGTAATTTTCGCACTTGCATCACGCCCAGAATTTCAAATAATGGGAGTTGCACTAGCGATAGCAACTGGCTTACTCGTTGTTACCTTTTTGCACTACGCAACTCTGCTAAAAAAAATTACATTTACTATTTACGCAAGAGATTACATCTATGGCATGCTTGCTATTTTTCTAGCAGGAGTAGTTGGATTTTCATGTAATATATACACTTTTTCTTCCTCATTAGGCATTCAAACATTACTTTCTATTATCATTACAAGCCTTGTTTATGCAGGATTGCTCATCGCATTTCGTCTTATACGCAAGGAAGAATTACAACGATTCTCTCTTTTACGTTTTGGATTTTTAAAATAGCACAAGGTCACTTACTCATCCGTTATATCAATAAAAAATCGTCCATTTTGATACGTACAGTACGAGATTTTCTTCACATCTTTATATCCCAGCTCTCGTAGCTTCTGTCTGAGCCAAAGATTTGTTTTACTTATACTTTGCAGATGCTCATCTTGAATCACTCCATCCATAATAAGAGGAAGCGTAAATACCGCGGGAGTATCCTTGTTTGTTTTCTTTGGAAAGACAGATAACTTTCCAGAAGGTTCTAATATCGCATATGCCACATCGCGTACATCACCAATATCCTTCTCACGAAGCTGTAACAGAAGATCATCGAAATTATAGCGTTGCTTGCGCATTTGCTTTTCATCTACCTTACCTTCTCGTATTAGAATCACAGCTTCTCCCTCAAGCAACTTACGTGCCCGTTGACTTTTCAAGGAAACAAATGCAATGGTAAGCTGCAAAACTGCAAGTACCGTCATAGGAACAATTTGATGCGAGATATGCTTATCTGGATTTTCGATAGCAATGACAGCTAATTCACTTAGCATAAGAAAAACAACGAGATCCAGTACATTTAATTCACCAAGCTCTCGTTTTCCCATTGTTCGAAATATGATAGTAATAATTGTATACAATAGGACCGTTCGACCAGCCATTGCTAGAAGATCCATCATCATCATCCCACCTTATCATGTTGTATCCTGCTTAGTTTTCCCTACAGGTTAAAAACTATAACTTCACTTAATCCATAAGAAAGTAAGTCTATCTCTCTGTTATGTCTAATATGCTTGTAAGAGAGGAGGGATGATAATGACGGGAACAAAAAAAATGGCATCTGCCATCGCATTCGGACTGGGTATGATTTTACTTCTTGCTACAATTGCAAGTTTTTTTGTAGCATT
>NZ_JBXKMX010000085.1:0-5056 GCF_056992975.1 Ectobacillus sp.
GCTGCTTCTTCCTTTGCACGACCGTTATACGATTTCACACTAAATGTAGAATAGTGAGGGGCTAATACAAGACTAATTGCTTCCTCAATTCCATCTTCATGCATTTGCCGAACGGCATCTTCTACGAATGGTTCAATATGCTTTAGTCCTAAATACATATGAAATTCAAATTCTTCTTGCATTTCATTTAACCTTGCTTCGAGCTTAGTAGCCTGTTCTTCCGTAATTTTTGCAAGAGGAGAGATTCCGCCAATTGCGCGGTACCGTCTTACTAAATCTGCAAACATTTCTGAAGTTGGTTTTCTCCCTCTACGAATATGTGTATAATAGCGTTCGATATCTTCTTCCTTGTATGGCGTTCCGTATGCCATGACAAGCAAACCCAATTTCTTTTTCATGATTCGAATCCCGCCTTCTATTATTCTAATGTTTCTGATGGAGCGTCGTATACTCATGAATAAACGATGTTAAGCGCTGCAATGTTTCTGGTTTAACTTCAGGAAATACCCCATGTCCAAGATTAAATACATAACCGGGTTGTTTCATCCCTTGATCCAAGATACTCTTCACATTTTTCTCAATGACATCCCATGAACAAAGTAAGATTGCAGGATCTAGATTCCCTTGTACTGCTTTCTGGATGCCGCGTGCGCGTGCCTGCTCAATCGGTAAACGCCAGTCCAATCCTACAACATCAAGCGGCAATTCATTCCATTCGTTTGCCAAATGACTTGCTCCCACGCCGAACATAATGAGAGGAACTTTCAAAGGACGAAGCTCAGAGAAAATACGTTGCATGACAGGCTTGATATAGGTGCGATAATCTGCAACATTCAATGCACCTACCCAAGAATCAAAAATTTGAATGGCTTTTGCCCCTGCATTCACTTGAGCTGTAACATAGGCAATCGTCATTGCTGCTAATTTATCCATAAGCGCAAACCACACTTTTTCATCCTCATGCATTAGCGCTTTTGTTTTATTATAATTTCTGGATGGCCCTCCCTCAATCATATAACTTGCAAGCGTAAACGGAGCACCGGAAAAGCCAATTAACGGAACATCTAGCATTTCACCAGTTAATAATCGTATTGTATCCAGTACATAAGGAATATCTTGCTCTGGATGTATTTCACCTAAAAGCTCTATATCTTGTAATGAGCGAATGGGATTGCTTATAACAGGACCAATACCAGCTTTAATGTCTACGTCCACTCCGATAGAGGGCAGCGGTGTCATAATATCTTTATAGAGTATCGCAGCATCTACACCGTAATTGTCTACCGGTAACTTTGTAACGTATGCACACAATTCGGGCTGATGCGTTATTTCAAATAAGGAGTATTTTTCCTTGATTTTACGGTATTCAGGTTGAGAACGTCCCGCTTGTCTCATATACCATACTGGGACATAATCTGTTTTTTCCCCTTTGCATGCTCTTAATAGCGTATCGTTGAATTGTCGTACCACAACCCCTATCTCCCCTCAATTACATTTTTTACAAAAATGATAGCGTATTCTTAAACCGTACCTTTTCCTACTATACCGTTTTACTAATAAAATTGCACAGTAGAATGTTTAAGTTCAACAAATCGACACTTTTATAATTTGCAATCAACATTTTAAATCCAGATGGATTCCTTACGCATTATATCATATTGCTAATTACTAGGATTTGACTATGTCTGTTTTTTCCCCTTCGCGATTAGTCTGTGGATTAAAGGGCACGATATATAAACTAGGTACAGCAAACACATTTACATATTTCATTTCATACTCCGATTGTCCAGTAACAGTTGTCAGCAAGGTATTCGTACCTCCGTCTTTCTTATAAATACGGTACTGCACCCGACTGTCTGCAAGTGGATTCCACGTGATATTTACCGTAAACAACCCAATGGGTGTAAAGGTTAGCTTTGCCTGTACATTGGTTAACTTTGCTAATCGTATAGGCTCTCCAATGTTTTCTACTCCGTCAGGCATTGTAAATGCTGTTTGTGTCTCGGCATGAGAAGACACTAAAATTTTTTTAAATAGTCTCGTTGGATAATCGCTACCCTCGGTTACATAATGAGTATCATCGGTGCGATCATACCCCATCCATACAGCCCCTACCATATTTGGAGTATATCCAACAAACCATGCGTCTCTCGCACCTGTATCACGGTTAGGGAGCGAGGTCGTTCCGGTTTTCCCAGCTAACGCTCCGTTGTAAGTGCCAGATTGAGCTGTTCCATCCTTTACTGTTCCTTCCAGCATACGTGTCATAAACCAAGCGGTTTGCTTCGAAAACACATTCGTTTCTGTTTGCCCGGCCTGTCCAATAATAGCCCCCTTTTGATTTACTACCCTTTCAATAACATGGGGCTCAGTCACATTTCCTTCTGCAGAAAAAGCACGATACATTTTTACTAGTTCAAGCGGGGACATTCCTTCCTGCAAACCACCTAGTGCAGCACTTAATCCCGTATCGTGAATGTTCACATTCGCCTTTGCTAGGTAAGATTTCGCTGTATCTATACCGATTTCATTTAAAAGCGAAACAGCAGGGACATTAGCTGAGTCTTTGATTGCATCAAACATCGTAATTTCTTTAGAATAGACATCATTATAATTACGAGGAATATACCCGTTAAATGACTGTTTTTCATTTGATAACATCGAATAAGGCTGATATTTCTTCGTTTCAAGAGCAGGGGCATAAACAAGAAGCGGCTTAATCACGGAGCCGGGCTGCCTTTTCATATATAATCGATTATAGCCCCTTGGAACATAATTGCGTCCGCCAATGGCCGCCTTTATCCCTCCCGTCTTGCTATCCATCAGAACAAAAGAACCTTCTATATCCGTACTACCACTAGGAAAGTTACGATTATCTTGAAAAAGGTTGTAAGCCGTTTTCTGTATAGATGGATCTAATGTAACAACAAACGTATAACCACCTCTTAATACTTCTTCATAGGATAGCTTGTACGTATCCGCTGCTTCTTGAAACACCATATCAATAAAAGGTAAGAATGCTTGCTCTTCTTTAGAGTTTTGTACATCTAGTGCAAGTGTTTTTCCCTGTTCACGGACTGTTTCTTCTGCGCTCAAAAAGCCTTGATTATTCATTAAAGACAAAACCAAGTCACGACGCTCCTTGCTCTTATCAGGATGCAAAATAGGAGAGTAGCTAGTAGGCGCCTTCATTAAACCAGCCAATAACGCCCCTTCGGAAACGGATAAATTTTGTACATTTTTATGAAAATAAAATTGGGAAGCGGTTTGAATCCCATATACTCCATGACCAAAATAAACTTGATTCACATACATTTCTAGCAGTTGATTTTTCGTATAACGCTGTTCTAAATTCACTGCAATGATCAGTTCCTTCGTTTTACGAAGCCACGTTTTTTCATTTGTTAAAAATATATTTTTAGCAAGCTGCTGCGTAATCGTGCTCCCGCCCTCTACCTTCGAACCAGCGAGAATGTCTTTATATAATGCACGGAATATGGAAGTGAAATCCACACCATGATGCTCATAAAACCTTGTATCCTCTGCTGCTACAAAGGCATGCTGTACATAAAGCGGAATATCATCAATAGAAACGAGTTCCCTGTTTTGAACATACATTTTTGTTATTTCATTTCCTTGTTCGTCTACGATGCGAGAAGTAGACTCAAACACCAGCTTTTTATCATCAATAACAAAATTACCCAAAAAGATAATTACTAAATAACCGATAAGTGCAACAACGCAGACGATTGCCAAACTTCCTGTTAGGATGAGTCCCTTTTTCAAGGCAGTAGGTCTCCTTTACCATAAGATGGTTTGTATTAGTATTAGAAGAATATATTCCTTTATGTATAGAACCTCAATCTTTTTTACAACAAAAAAAAGAGAGGAATAAAAGAGAAACGTATTTATTTCTTACTATAATAAAATAGACTGCCTTTATGGGGGATGATCTGCAAGCAAAAGAGGAGTAGGTTTCCCTATTCCCCTTTTGCTTGCAGCCATCGTAAATGATAGCAATTCATTGCAACTTCACCAAGTCGATCCAATAAGTTGTAGTTTGCATATGCTCCTACGGCTGCCCCAATAATTGGTACAAGCTGTAACATTTTAGCTAAGTCAATGTAATCACGGTACTCTTGCTGAAAGGTTCGCCAATCTACGCTACGCTCGTTTTCTCTGCATACTTCCCAGTCTTCTATGATGGTAAAAATATCACGACGATGCTTGTCACTAGAAAATGCTAACTGAAATACATAAAGAATAAAAAGACGCTCCTCTTCTTTACTCGTATCATGACCGTATATCGTTGCTACCTCAAATAAAAATTTAATCTTAATCGATACAAGTAATGGGAAATCTGCCAGGCCAAGTAAGAGACCACCCGCACCGGTACCTGCCCCTTCTACAGCAGCAATTTTCTTATAATCTTCTCGTTTCTGATTTACTCGTTCATCTCGCTGTTGTAATGACAGATTATGTTCCTTCAACGTTGGCTGGATAAAATCCGATCCTATGAGAATTCCTTGAACCATCTTTTTTATACTTTCTGTCAGCACAACATTCACTTTTTCAGGCGTTAGCTGCTGCACTTTTACTTGTACTTTTTTTGATACGCGGTTCATAAAAGATGAGTTTTTTAGCATTTCTTCTTTCCATTGCATGAGCCGGATACGCATAACTGTTTCATAATCAGTCAACGAGTTCACTTCCCTTTTATTACTTAAGGTAAGAGGGTTTTCATTCGCTTGCTACTATATCCGTACGTAAATCCGTAGCTAAAAACCAGGTTACAAAGAAGGACGACTGCTGTCATGATCCAATTGTACGTAGCAAAGGCAAACACAATTGAAAACAAAACAGATGATAATACGAGTAGTCGCATAAGTAATGTTAAAAATGCGCGTTGCTGTACTACCGCTTCTATTGGATATAAATTTACCCAAAGTGTGACGTGATAATGCTTCGCCAAGCTAAGCAACTGGTATGCGATTATATAAATAAATAAAAGGCTGATAAAAATCCTTGCATATAGAAACGGTACGTAATAGACGAT
>NZ_JBXKMX010000086.1:0-14893 GCF_056992975.1 Ectobacillus sp.
TGACAATGGCTCATTCACTTGAACTCCGAGTACCGTTTTTAGATAAAGAAGTATTTGAAGTTGCTTCTAAGATACCAACGGAGCTTAAAATTGCAAATGGTACAACGAAAGCCATTTTACGCGAAGCAGTGCAAGGAGTAGTTCCTGATCATGTATTAAATCGTAAAAAACTTGGTTTCCCAGTACCAATTCGTCATTGGTTGAAGAATGAAATGCATGACTGGGCAGTTTCTATTATTATGGAAAGTGGAACAGATTATTGTATTGATAAACAATATGTATTGAATTTACTGGAAGCACATTGTGCTGGTAAGGGCGACTATAGCCGTAAAATTTGGACTGTTCTATCTTTCATGGTATGGCACCAAATATACATGGAGAATAAATACGATACGAATATGTTTCAAGAAATAACAAAACAGTCCTATTCTAGTGTTCGATAAGATTAGGTAATCTTTTTTTGCTAAAAGGAAGATGAGGGAGGAGAAACGTTGTTTCCATTCTTACATCTTCCTTTTTGTATACCGTTCATAAATTGAAGGAAGTTGGGATATATTTATATTACATAGATTAAATGGTGAAGGAATGGTAGTAGAGTGCTATGAAAAGGATTTACTTCTGTAGGCATACGAGTATATGAACTTACTTGTAACGAAGTAGAAAGTAGGGATAGCATGATAGTGGGTATCTTCTGGACAATCCTTTGCCTTGGATTGACCGAATTCTCTCATATTCCGATAAAAAGAGCTTTACAGAAAAGAGGGTTGCCATTTGAGTGGCAGCATCTCCCGCTTTTTGCACAGCAACTTGTAGTTATACTTGTATTGCAACAGTTCTTTTTCTTTCCATTGGGGATAAGCCTTATAATGAAATTTATTGTTATATACAGTGCTACTGGACTGATTCTCCTAGTGTCTATAGGTTTCATTCGGCGTTTGCATTATCAGTCTTATATCTTTTTTGTAAATTGGCTGAAAAAAGGGGAAGACCGTTATTAGGTAGTGAAACGGTCTTTTTCTAATGTGAAAAAATGGTTTCATTCTTTAAAAAAGATTGCTTTTTTGTTTGACCTTTTTTGACCAAAGTTTTATACTAATAACAGAAAGAGAAATCTTTCACAAATAACAAGGAGGAGACGGAAAATGAGAAAGTTATTACCAGAGTTGATGAATCGTCGCAATGGTTTAATGGAACTTGAGTCTTCCTTATGGAATATGTGGAATGGGGACTTTTTCAAGCCTATGTTAACAGAATCATTTGCAACTGACATCGAAGAAAAAGAGGATTCATATATTGTGCACGCTGATCTTCCCGGTTTCTCCAAAGAAGAAATTCAAGTGGACTATCAAGATCGTGTGCTATCAATTCAAGCCTCTCGTCAGAAAGAAGATACAAACAAAGATGAATCCTATATTCGTAAGGAAAGATATAGTGGTACTTATATGCGACGTTTTGTTGTGGATGGAATTGATGAAGAACAAATCAAAGCCTCTTATAATGACGGTGTTCTTGAAGTAATTTTACCTAAAACAAATAAAACAGAAGAACAACGTAAGGTGATTGATATTCAATAATAACAATAGAACATAGATTAGGGCGAGATGCTGCAATAAGGATGCGAATCCTATTATTGCAGCATCTCTTTTTTTGCATATGTTATAATTGGTAAAAAACTATCAATCTTACTTTATATGCATCACTCGAAATAGGATAGAAAGGAATAGGATAGATGAAACTAGTCCTGCTCAGTATCATTGTCGTCTCTTGTATGTACATTTTTATTGCTTCTTTTCTTATTTTTTTAGCAAGTAAGAAAAGGCCGAAAGAACATGCAGAATATTTGGTAGTGTTAGGAGCAAGGGTGTATAAAGAAGGAATTTCGCAATCTTTGAAGGAAAGACTGGATACGGCTCTCACTTATATGAGGGAACATTCGCACGTGAAAGTAATTGTATCAGGAGGGAAAGGCGATAATGAGCCTGTAGCAGAGGCTCTTGCGATGAAGCAATATTTACTGGAAAACGGAGTTAAAGATGATAGAATTCTCGTTGAAGACCGATCTACAAGTACATATGAGAACCTGTTATTTTCACAAAAAAAATTCCAATTACAACATATAATAATCGTAACGAATGATTACCATTTGTATCGATCTAAATGGATTGCGAATCGGATAGGTTTAAACGCTGATGGATTAGCTGCTCGAACGCCTTCTAAGATCATCATGGCTTCTTATTTACGAGAATATGCTGCTATCCTACATACATGGATAACAAGAAAGTAGTACGCTAAGTGATGGATTATTTATAAACAAAAGGATTTCCGTAACAAAAGCAGAGAGATCTGCTTTTATTTTTTTTTAATTAAATCTGTCATCAAGGAAAGAATTGATACTTTGTCGAATAGAATAGTACTATCTATCCATCTAGATAATGACAAATCCAATGTAAGGGAGTGTTGAAATCATGGAAGAACAAAAACAATTACAACGTATTACTTGTTTGGCACAGGACATTTTAGTGATGATTCGCAATGAATCCTTTCAGAACCACGATGCTCACATACGGGATTCCATTGAACACCTCGCTGGTACGGTAGCGGCTCTTAGTAAGATTATTCTTGAAGAAGATTTAGATAAACATAGTACATTTCAATATTCCGTAACGAAAATGCGTGTAGCAAAAAATATTGTAGAACGTGAGAAAAATGCCCAAACATTATAATGTACTACACATAGCCCCCGATAATAGGCGGCATAGGAGAAAAATTTTCTCGTTTACGCCGCCATATTTTCGAATTCTCTACTGGGTAAAGCAATAGTAAAGGAGGCTATATATGTGAAGCTTTGGCAAACGATTCAACCAACAGTTAGGAAGCGGTTGCATCATATGGTGTTTGTGGGCAAGTTTGTAAAGCAAGATCACACGCATTTTTATATACAATGCTTATCTCCGGTACCATCCTTCCTGCGCGAATTGGATTCGTCAGAGCAGCCCATTTTTTCTGGATTACTATCCAACAAACACAACGACACCTTTTTTTCCCATACAAATAACTTAGAACGTGAACAGAGTCTCATTATGTTTGGATTACAGTATGGAAATCAACAGCTCCATGTTAAAATTCTTCAATCAAAAAAAACAATAGTAGCAAATTCCTATCAAATTATTCCTGCCCCTTTATTACAAAGAGGACAAACGAGGGCGGTATTAGATCGGAAACTAGCAAACGGATACACCTCAATTTTTCTACCAAAATATACGAGTGATTTCGGGATGCCCGAAATGCTGATAAAAGACGGTCGATTATATGGGAACCTTGAATTAAAGTCATCCATGAGTGCAATGATGTTTGTTGAGCAAAAAATGGAGGCTCTTTATCTAGATGTAGAAAACTGGTCTACTTATATCGAAATGCAAGTAGATGAAACGCTTTACTTTGTTTCATCAGATACATTTCATAAATTGCTTAAAACTGTACAGGAATACGGTAAAAAAGTTATGGTAGAGGATAATGCTGTTATTACTTATAATGGGACCGATGAAAAAGAAATCCAATTTTTACACAATATAAAGCAACTAGCACTTGAAAAAGAGCTCTATTTGGATGAGTTAGATATTTATAACTTCCATATTTGCTTGAAAACTAGCCCGATTACCATTGTTGGAGGGATGCCAGGTATCGGTAAATCTAAGTTGGCTCAGATATATGGTGAAGCACTTGGGTTACAATATAACAAGCATTTCCTTTTTGTCCCCATATCTCCTAGTATTCAAGAGCCTCAAGATTTACTTGGCTATTTACATCCTAATGGAATGTATATTGAAAGTGAACATGGAATTATTTCGCTTTTGTTAGAAGCTGCAAATCATCCAGAACAGCTCTATATGATTGTGTTTGATGAGATGAACTTATCGACGATTGAGCATTGGTTTACAAATTTTCTTTCCCTTTTAGAACTGGAAGAAGAAAAACGGATTCTCCATTTATATAAAACGGATGCAGAAATAACGCGTGTCCCCTCGTCCATTAAAATCGGTCGTAATATTATATTTATTGGTACTGTTAATTTTGATGAGACAACGAAAGAGCTATCGGATCGTTTATTAGACCGCGTAAATATGGTGATATTAAAAAAACTTTCCTTTCGCGAATCATTTTTTATGAAGAAAGATAAAAAATATGTATACAATTCTATTTCTACTAATGAATATAGAGAGAAGTGGGTTAGCAGGCAGCCATTTTCAATTGTTTTTTCTGAAGAGGAGCTTGAGTTTTTTGATCGGTTACATATTTCCTTGCAGAAAGTAGATCCAACAAAAGGTGTGTCATTTCGAACGATTGCAGCGATTTCTACCTATTTAATTAATATTCCAATTGATGAAGATCACTTTCCGTTACTTTCGAGAGAAGAAGCGTTGGACATACAAGTATTACAACGACTACTTACTAAAATAAGAGGCGTTGATGCAGTTGTACGGCCGTTTGTTGACGAAGAAAACCGAGGTCAATCATCGCTGTTACATTTGTTACAATCACCATTTGCTCAAGAAGTTTCATCATTTTCTAATAGTATTTCCTTGCTGAAACAAAAGGCAAAAGAGTTGGAGTTGTTTGGATATGTTAAATAATGATGTGTATACAGTAATTGTAGATAGTGACACAATCCTTCCCTTTCAATTACAAATACATGTTGGGGGAGGAGAACGAACTGAAATTGTATCGCTAAACAAGGTTAGCGAATCGGTTGCAAATATATTGAATTGTATATATGAAATACAAGAGCTCAAACCATTGCGTTTGATACTCCATACCAACCAAGATGTTTCTGTAACATTTATCTGGAATAAAGTATATGATGGGAAAAAGCAGGGACTAGATAATTGTTATCATTTAAACCAAAAACAAAATCAGATTCTACTTTACGAACACGGAAAAACAGAACATGTGTATCCGTGGAGATGTGGACTGTATCATTTTGAAATTCGAATAGGGAAAAAAACATATTTGGCTGCCATCAAAATTGTACCGAAAAATTTTAATGATGTGCAATTATCACTCATACAAAATACGGTACAATCAGTATGGAATAATCTTCTACTTGATCGTGGCCAATATAAAAAAACATTTCGAATGTTTACGGATCTGGAAGATTCTTCCTATATGAAAACGATTCGTCTGCTGCTAAAAAGGATACCTATGATAAAAAAACATATTCTAATAGTGGAAAAGATAGATTCTTTTACGGCAATCTATCAGTATAACTATTCATCACGAAAACCAAACGCTAGAACAATTCGAAAAAATGAAAAACAGCCTTTACAAAAAGAGGGAAAACTCTGGAATCGAATGTTTACAACGAGGCAAAGTCTCCCACATCAGTATGTGAAATATAATCTCGCCAGGTTCCTCTCTCAGATTCAACACATGGAACGGTTTCTAGAGGATACAATTAAAAAGCTGGAACAAGAAATGAATGTGAGAATACGTGAAAAGCAGGCACTCCAAACTATTATACAATCAATTGAAAAAAATGGATCTGTTACTGAGAGAGAAAAACAAAAATATAGAAACTTATATCTAGTTAAGGATACCGAGAGAAAAAAACTAAATGTGAATAAACAAGAGTATCGAATGATTTATAGCTTGGTTAATGAATTCCTCATTTTTATGAAGCACAGATTACAACTACCATTTTGGAACAATATGAAAATAGCCCACGTTAATTCCTTTTTAAGTTTGCCGATTGCATTTCGTCAATGCTTGAATCTGTTAGAACTTAGCGATGGACACATACAAGAATATACTCCATCCTTTCTACTTGTATATAAACCTACATTTTTGATTTACGAATATTATGTATATGTATCATTACTTTATCTACTGCAGGAAATCGGTTTTGTTGCAGCGCGCCCTATTTTGGAACAAATTCAAACTTATTTCTACATGGATGGACTTCAAGAAGGCACAGTTGTGGAACTACATTACAATGAGAAAATGGTGAAAATTGTATACAATGAGTTGATTGAAACACATCCTCTTATAGCACTAAGTAAAAACAGTAATTTTTATAACGGAGAAGACACAAAAAAACCTGATATTCGTCTCGATTATTATGAAATGGAGGAAGGAAAATGGAACTACCAATCAACTATCATAATTGAAGTGAAGTATAGTCCGATGTACAACATATTTCAATCGATTGGAAATACGAAGGCGACGGAACAGATGTATAAATATTGGGCTATCAAATATGTACATGAAGAACAGGGGAAGTTTTACTATCAAAGAAGAGCAATCCACGAAGTAGTATGTGTTTATCCTGGCAGTCAAGTTCATCCGAAAAAAATAGAAAGTGGGTGTGGGATCTTTCTGCAGTTCTATCCTTATAAAACCAATCAAGAAGAAGTAAAGATTAAGGGGAAATATGAAATGATGGAATTGTTAAAAAGATGGTTAGCTTTAGCTTGATATTTACAATTCAATAAGACAAGACCCAAATTTTTTTAGTTGCATCTTTAGAAAGATACGAATATAGTAAAAGTAATGAAAACGCTATCAAATAGTAAGAGCTAGGAAAAATTAGTAGACAGGATGGAGGGGAATTATGTTTCATAGAGTTCAAACGAAAGAAGATCATTTCGTTTTTGAACAACTTTGGGGAGATTTTTGTGAAGAGAGAAATATTCAATTTGTTGAGCGAAGTTTACAGCCGGAGCGATTTTTATTAAAGGGCGATAGTAATAAATACATTGGTACTGTAGAATGTGCAAAGTATGTGCATCCACAAGAATCTAATTCAGAGTATTTTTATAAATTTTCTTCTAGTATTTTTGTAAATCCACATGAAGAAAACCTATATGAAATTGGAAAATTTATGATTGAACGACAATTTCGAGGACATGGTTATTTTAAACGACTTGCAGCAACTTTATTTATTCATGCGTTAGAAACAAAAGCCTCTACATATATTGCTGTTGTCACGAAGAGAATGTATATGTATTTACTTTTTTTGGGGTTTAAAATAGATATGCTAGACAAGGAATTTAGAATAAATGAAGTGATGATTGGCGTCCCAATCATGATAAATGCATATGAGGGGATGAAACATATCTACTCGATTAAAGAAATTCGCGATGTAATTAAAACAAATGCCTACGCTATGCAGTTATTAAGTAATAACGATAATAGGATTACTTTGTCAGAATAATCCTATTATCGTTACTTCTAACAATACCAGCAATGATTTTGTTCCGAGATGATGCTACTTAGGATTATAACCCAAACATACTTAAACTTAATTTTTTGCGTTTTGTTGGTTCGGTTTTCACTTCATGTAATTCCTTACTGTAACCTTTCGCTTGTTCATTAGTAGCAAGCTGGTTTTCGAGTTGTATAATATGTTTATGCAACTCCTCGAGTTCTTTTCTATGTTGTAGCAGTTGATAATTTACTACATCATCTGCCTTTTCTTGTATACGATCTTCTGTTCTACTTACGCGTTTATCCAAATTTTGAATGAGATGTATAAGAGATTGAAAGTCCTCACGAGTGACACCAGTTTGTTTAGAGTTTTCATGTTCGGGATGTATTTGTAAGGAAGCATTATAGCTTTCAATTTGTTTTACTTGTTCATCTGAAAAAACATAATGACCATTTTTGTTTTTTTGTAAACTGATTTGCAGTTGCTGTACGATACGCATGACAACCTTTGGGCTTACACCTAATTTCTCAGCTACCATCGGAGTTTTAATTTCCATTATTATCCTCCTCTTCCTTGTTTGTAGTAGGTTTTCTCTTTTCTTTTGTATTTCCCTTCTATGACGACAAAACAAGTCTGAAATCGGCAAAGAAAGTGAAAATTCCCGCAAGAAGTTGGTCTTTTCTACTTTGCAAAAGAACAAAAGCGTTGTATTCTAGTAAAAATACTGATTTTTCTTCTCAATTCATGTATCAAAAAATATATTCGTAAAGCAATTTTTAAAATATAATAGGTTTATAATGTTACAATGATAGTAACGCAATTATTATATGGTACCATTTTTCATAACAGAAGTCCGCTATACCGCTCAATCGTGCGTAACGGAGGGGATGGGAGGTTATTATATGCTAAGTGACATCGAGTTAGCGTTTTGTGATTACTTAGAAAATGGAAGAAAAGATTTTCTGTTGGATTGGAAAAAACAGCTTATTGTTTCCGATAACGATCCTTTTCGAGATGAAATCTTAGTAAATGGAGACAAATTACTATTTTTATTAAAAGCATTAATAATGGAAGAAATGGAATTAAAGGATATGCAGCCTATGTGTGATAAAATTGCATTGGAACGAGTGAAGGCAGAGGCAAACATAGGGGACTTTGTTTATAATACGAACATTGGACGAAATGCATTGTTTGAAAAAATGTGTACATTCGATGCTAAAGCGATTGAGTTGCTTCCGCTAATTGATAAAGTTCACAGGTTTTTCGACCATTTAACGTATTATACCGTTCTTCGATATTCTGCGATTATTGCACAAAATTTGCAAAATCAACAGAGATACATTAGTGAAACACATAAGGATCGACTGACAATTCTTGGACAAATGTCTGCAAGCTTTGTACATGAATTTAGAAATCCTCTAACTTCTATTATGGGGTTTGTAAAACTACTACGGGATGAGCATTCTTCTATGCCTTATTTAGACATTATTTCACATGAAATAGAACAATTGAATTTTCGAATTTCGCAATTTTTGCTCGTGTCGAAAAGAGAGACGAGTGAACAAAAAGAAAAATTTCTATTAAATGATATGTTTCATGAAATTATTCATTTCTTATATCCAAGTATTGTAGATAAAAATGTTGAGGTTCAAGAAAATATATCGACGCCGATAGAAATGGTTGGGTATCATGGTGAGCTAAGACAAGTTTTTCTAAATGTCCTTATGAATAGTATTGACGCATTAGAGTCCATACCAGAGGATAGAAAAATTACAATCAGTACTTGGGAAAATAAGAATACGATAGATATTACCATTCAAAATAATGGCCCTATGATTCCAAGAGATCAAATTGAAATGATTTTTGAGCCATTTGTCACCTCAAAAAAGCTTGGCACTGGTATTGGTTTATTTGTGTGTAGGCAAATTGTGGAAAAACATGATGGCCAAATCTTATGTGAATCTACAGAAGAATGTACTAGCTTTCATATTACGTTTCAAAAATACATAATATGAGTCTTTACTTACTTACAAACTAAAAAGTCTACAAATTAACTTGTAGACTTTTTAGTTTGTAAGAAGAATGGTTTCCAATTTTGGAGAATGCGTAGCAAAACCAATGATATAAATTGTATACAATGTATTTGGCTGTATTTTCAAATTCGGTACAGCTAGAATGATCTCTTTCGTTCCAGCTACACGAATTTCTAAATCTGCCGTTCCAGATGTGACTTGCAAATACTCAGTGATTTGTTTATAGGATAGATTAGAAAATAACGTTTCGCCATTTTTAAAGGCAATATCAACTAATGGTGCATCCGGAGATAAATGAGCCACACGAATTTTCCCGTCACCGTAAGGTAAATAAGTGCTGTCGATGAAAGGAAGTAGTTGAAGTTTACTGCTGCTATCTCCTACAGCAGCAATCGTATACACCTTGTTGTTCATTACGGGCACTAATGCTGAAAATATTGGAGATGTATGAGTTCCTGTTGCATATACATCAATGCGGTATTGTCCTTGTGGTAAGGACATATAGTTACTAGATTGTTTGTATGAAATATTTTGGAGAACCTGCTGGCCATTTACGTATATATCAACTGTTGGTGCATTAGGGGACGCATGTAATACACGTACTTTCGCTTGTTGCATGGGCTGCTGCGGGGTAATTCGTCCTTGTTCATAAGCCTGTACTAGTTTCTGCACCGCTTCATAATGTTTGTAATAATATTCCACGTACTTTTGCGGATTTCGATATTTGTAATAACAGGCTAACTGCTCGTACAAGCTAGCGTCAAAAGCGTGTTTTTCTATTGTCATAGCTTACCCTCCTCATACTCCTTATACTATATGCTCATGCTTGCAGACAATATGTATGAATTATCTATTAACTTGTCTTTTGTATTCGAATACGCTACAATACTAAAAATATCATAGCGAAACAATGTTCTCGTATACTCTCGGAAATAAGGTCCGTGCGTTTCTACCAAGCTACCTTAAATAGCTTGACTACGAGAATAAAAACTGATGGACGCACCATCTTTTATTCTCGTGTATAAAAAAGGAGAGTGTTCATCTTGCTAACGAAACAACTGTTACGAAAACGGATTAACGTTGCTAATAAAAAAGAACGCGCTGACTTGGTTATTCGTAATGCAAATATAGTTAATGTGTTTACAAAGGAAATAGTAAAAGGTGATATTGCTATCACAGATGGCGTGATTGTAGGAATTGGAGATTACGAAGGTATAGAAGAATTTGATGCTAACGGTCGCTATGTTTCTCCTGGACTAATTGATGCTCATGTTCACATTGAATCTTCTATGGTTACGCCAAACCAATTTTCCCACATTGTCCTTCCTCATGGTGTTACTTCCGTAGTCACGGACCCACATGAAATTGCAAATGTCGTCGGTACAAAAGGGATTCAGTTTATGTTAGATGATTCAGAAGACTGCTTGTTAGATTGTTTTGTCATGCTGCCATCCTGTGTTCCTGCAACTCCGTTTGAAAATGCAGGTGCTATTCTAGAAGCTGAACACATTCAATCCTTTTTATCCCATAAAAGAGTATTAGGATTAGCAGAAGTAATGGACTTTCCTGCTGTATTACATGCAAAAGAGGAAATGCTTGATAAACTACTACTAACTAAGCAAATAGATGGGCACGCTGCTGGGTTGACAGAGCAGGATATGAACGTGTATCGTGCAGCAGGCATATTAACGGATCATGAGTGTGTAACAAAAGAAGAAGCGCTCATTCGCTTACGTCTCGGAATGTACGTGATGCTTCGAGAAGGATCTGTTGCAAAAAATTTACGATCTTTATTAGATGCTGTAACAGAAGCAAATGCACATCGTTGTTTATTTTGCACAGATGATAAGCATTTGGATGATTTGATTGAAGAGGGTAGTGTAGATTATAACGTTAGAGTTGCAATTTCACATGGACTATCTCCTATTACAGCAATCAGTATGGGGAGTTTTTATGCTGCGCAGTGCTACGGACTTCATCATAAAGGAGCAATTGCCCCTGGATATGATGCAGATTTAGTACTACTTGATGACTTACATGACTTTACGATTTCATCTGTATATAAGAAAGGAAAGCTTGTTGCAAAAGATGGAGTATACGTAGGTGAATCGAAGCAAAGAGCAAATCATCAACATATAAAGCAGACGGTACATATACCATCCATTACAGAAAAAGATATAGCTATTGAAATGAACGATGCAACGAGAGCGAATGTAATAGGAATCATTCCAAATAATTTATTAACGGATCATCTTATAGTGAATGTGGATACAAAAGAAGGAAAATTTGTTCCAAACATCGAACATGACCTATTAAAAATGGCTGTGATAGAACGGCACGTTGCATCTGGAAATATAGGACTTGGAATCGTAAAAGGATTCGGATTGAAAAACGGGGCAATTGCGACTACCGTAGCACATGACTCTCATAATATAATTGCAGTTGCAACGAACGATGTAGATATGTTAGCGGCTATTCATTCCCTCGAACGAATGCAAGGTGGCTTAGTCGTTGTTCATAATGGAGTAACAATAGCAGAACTTCCACTTACAATTGCTGGCTTAATGTCAGATTTGAGCTATATGGATGTGTACAAACAGATAAAGAAGATTGACGCGGCCTTACAGGAAATAGGTGCATCTTCAACATTTAATCCATTTTTAACATTATCTTTTCTTTCATTACCTGTTATACCGTCCTTGAAACTAACAGATTTAGGATTATTCGATGTCAAATCATTTCAACATATTGTAGTTCCTGTAACAAACAATTGACATTTTTTGTTTTCTCCCTCACAATGGTAACGAAATTGAAAACACCAAGGATACAATAAACATCGTGTTTAGGGAAGAAAAATATAGGAAAGGAGGCAGAGGAGAATATGATGATAGAAGGCTTTCTTGTTGACTATGGGGAAACGATGATTACAATTGCGATACTTAGTACGATTTTTATTAGTGGGCGATGGTCTTTACGTCTATTCTCTGAGCTTCCTAATATATATGATTCCCATAGACGTATGTCCTTTTATACATCCGTTCGGCAATCGTATGAATTAACAGCAAATGTATGGATGCTTGATGCACGGAAGCAAATCATTATGTCCATTCGGCACAAAATTTCTCCGGAAAATGATGATGATGGAATACCCTCGTTACAGGTTCTAACTACAAACCGAAAGTAACGAGGAGGAAATAACTTGAAAAAACTATTGGGGATGTTACCCCTTACGTTTATATTGTTTTTGACAGGATGTAGTACGAAATCGGCTATTACACCACAGAGCACGGGACTTTGGGATCATTATTTTGTGTACCCTATTTCTTTTGTCATTACCCAAATTGCTCATCTGTTTCAAGATAATTATGGAATTGGTATTATTGGAATTACGCTTTTGATTCGTCTTGTTCTTACACCACTTGTCATATCTTTAAATGACAATCAATGGAAAATGCAGCTCGTGCAGCCTGAAATGAAGAAGTTACGTGAAAAATACAGTGCAAAGGATCAAAAAACCCAGCAAGAGTTGAATAAAGAAATGATGAACCTTTATAAACAACAAGGGATTAATCCTGCGATGGGCTGTCTTCCAGCAGTAATTCAAATGTTCATTTTGATGGCACTATATAATGCTATTATTCGAACAAAGGACATTGCAGCACACACTTTTTTATGGTTTAGTCTAGGGCAAACAGATCCTAATCACATATTACCGATTCTTGCTGCAGTGGCAACTTTCTTTCAATATTATGTAATGAACAAAAGACCGAATACATCAGATAATCAAATGATGAGCCAGCAAATGAAGATGATGATGTATGCGATGCCGATTATGATTTTTTTCATGTCATTTAATTTAGCTTCTGCTATTGGTTTGTACTGGGTGGCGGGAAATACCTTTATGGCAATTCAAACGATGTTCATGGAACGACGCAAACTAAAGAAAACAGCAGCGCTTCAAATAAATGAAGAACTTTAAAATCTCTGCTTTGCAGAGATTTTTTTTTATAGGCAAACGCACATACCAAACTAGGATTGTCCGGCATAGTTTACCATGTAAAGATTATCATTATACTGTAAGGAGTGAAAAACTATGTATGGATATGGATATCCGGGATATGGATCTGGTTGTGGCGGCTATGGTTATGGATCTGGATTTGCATTAATTGTTGTATTGTTTATTCTTTTAATTATTATTGGGGCATCTTGGATTCACTAAACTGTTCTATAGAGCGTCATCAATGAAACCGATTAATGGTCCATTAATCGGTTCTTTCTGTATAGATAGGGATTACATAGGGCAAATATAAAAAAATATAGTGTCAAAACGAACATTAAACATTTTGTATTCGATATAATTCGTGAAAATTGACAATCAGTACTTTCCATGTTACCTTTAGAAAGGATTTTTTACTGAACGTATATGGGGGGAATACAGACATGAAATATGATTATGATGTAATAGTAATTGGTGCTGGCCCAGCAGGTATTTTCACATGCTATGAATTGTCTTTGAAAATGCCGGGAGCAAATATACTATTAATTGATAAAGGGCATGATATTTACCGGAGAAATTGTCCAATTTTAGAAAAGAAAATTACGAAATGTCCACCTCCTGTTGGAAAGAAAGACCATGCTGGTTGCCTACCAGCATGCAGTATCACGAATGGATTTGGCGGAGCAGGTGCTTATTCAGATGGTAAATTTAATATAACGAGCGAATTCGGTGGATGGATGACAGATTATTTGGATTCTTCTGTCATTTTAGATTTAATTCATTATGTGGATCAAATTAATTTAGAACACGGTGCAACACATACAATCACAGATCCCCTAACAGAGGAAGTACGAGATATAGAAAAGCGAGGTTATGCAGTTGGGTTAAAGCTCTTACGTGCAAAAGTTCGTCATCTCGGAACAGAACAAAATTTAGAAATATTAAAGAGCATTTATGAATATTTGAAAACGAAAATTGAAATGCGATTAAAGACAGAAGTAGAGGACATCTTAACTGAAAAGAAAAATGGTACGGACACTATTTGCGGTGTTCTTCTAAAAGATGGCACGACAATCATGGCAAATAAAGTGGTTATTGTGCCTGGTCGTGATGGTTCAACTTGGCTTACAAAAATTTTAAAAAAGCGTCGTTTGCATATGAAATCGAATCAAGTAGATGTTGGGGTTCGTGTGGAAACGTCAAACATTGTAATGGAGGAAATTAATAAATATTTATATGAAGGAAAGTTTGTTTTCAACACATCGGTCGGAACGCGAGTACGTACATTTTGTAGTAATCCTTCCGGCCATGTAGTGGTGGAAAATCATACAGGAATTATGAATGCAAATGGTCACTCCTATAAAGATCCTGCTCTTGGCAGTGATAATACGAACTTTGCTCTTTTGGTTTCTCATCAATTTTCTGAGCCATTTGATCAGCCAAATGAATATGCTCATGAAATATCTCACCTAGCGAATCAGCTTAGCATGGGAAGCGTTATTGTGCAAAGATACGGGGATTTATTGAAGGGTCGTCGTTCCACTGAAAAGAGAATTCGTGAAGGGTTTATTGAACCCACATTAAAAGAAGCGGTTCCTGGTGACTTAGGACTTGTTCTTCCATATAATACGATGAAAAGCTTAATTGAAATGACAGATG
>NZ_JBXKMX010000087.1:0-2417 GCF_056992975.1 Ectobacillus sp.
CCTTTTATGGTCGATGCAAGCAGCAGTTTAGAAATCAACGGAATAAAGGACATAGAAAAGATACGACAATTTATTCAAAAAGTGAAGGAGTGCTAATATGATTACTTATAATTATCCCGATGAATTAGGTCATTACGGTCAGTACGGCGGACGATATGTTCCCGAAACGCTTATGCAGTCAGTATTGGAACTGGAGGCAGCTTATAAGGAAGCGATGCAAGATGAAGAATTCCTTAAAAAAGTGAACTATTATTTAGAACAATATGTTGGACGAAAAACCCCCCTTTATTTCGCAGAAAACATGACGAAGCTTCTTGGCGGAGCGAAGATTTATTTAAAGCGGGAAGACCTAAATCATACAGGAGCACACAAAATTAATAATACAATCGGACAAGCCTTGCTTGCAGTACGAATGGGGAAAAAGAAAATTGTAGCAGAAACAGGTGCAGGTCAGCACGGCGTTGCTACGGCAACCGTTTGTGCCTTACTCGGTCTTGAGTGTGTCATTTTCATGGGTGAGGAAGATATTCGCCGCCAACGTCTAAATGTATTTCGTATGGAACTCCTTGGTGCGAAAGTAGAGAGTGTGTCTTCAGGGAACGGAACGCTTAAAGATGCTGTAAACGAAGCGCTTCGCTACTGGGTTACGCATGTGCAAGATACGCATTATATTATGGGTTCAGTACTTGGACCACATCCATTCCCGCAAATTGTACGCGATTTTCAAAGTGTCATCGGTAATGAAACGAAGGAACAATATACGGCGGTAGAAGGCAAATTACCGGATGCTATTGTTGCGTGCGTAGGTGGTGGTAGCAATGCAATGGGTATGTTCTATCCGTTCATCCAAGATGAAGACGTGAAGCTATATGGCGTAGAAGCAGCGGGACTTGGCGTGGATACAGAACAACATGCAGCTACCATTACGAAAGGGTCCGTTGGGATTTTGCATGGCAGTATGATGTACTTACTTCATGATCAGGACGGACAAGTGCAAGAGCCGTATTCGATCTCAGCTGGTTTAGATTATCCTGGCGTAGGACCGGAGCATAGTCTGCTTAAGGATATCAAGCGTGTGGAATACTATTCAGTTACAGACAAGGAAGCAATTGATGCGCTCGTATTTCTCTCTCAAAAGGAAGGAATTATTCCAGCACTTGAAAGTTCGCATGCGATTGCTTATGCAATGAAGCTCGCACCGACGATGAAAAAGGATGAAGGACTTGTTATTTGTCTTTCAGGCCGCGGTGATAAAGATGTTGAAAGCGTAAAAGCATACTTAGGAGGGGAATAATCATGGGAGAAAAAAACATAGAACGAGCATTTTTAAACATAAAGGACCGCGGCGACAAAGCATTCGTGCCCTATATTATGGCAGGAGACGGCGGGCTCGCTAAGCTACAAGAGAATATTACTTTTCTAGATAAAGCGGGAGCTACACTTGTTGAAATTGGTATCCCTTTTTCTGACCCGGTTGCAGACGGTCCAACGATACAACGTGCAGGGAAACGAGCATTAGACGGAGGAACAACGCTGGATGGAATTTTCCAAGCATTGCAAGAAGTACGGCCAAATGTAACGTTGCCCTTCGTACTTATGACCTATATGAATCCGATTTTTGCATATGGTATTGAACGCTTTATGGCGAAATGCCAAGAAGCTGGTGTGGACGGACTGATTGTACCCGATCTTCCCTATGAGGAAAAAGGAATTTTAACGGAAGCGATGCGTGGTAAGCTTGCCCTTATCCCACTCGTAACATTAACGAGCCCGCTTGAAAGAATTACAAAGATTGTGAAAGAAGGGCAAGGATTTATTTATGCCGTAACCGTTACAGGGGTAACAGGGGCGCGAAGAGAATTTCAAGAAAGTTTATTTACGTATTTAAAACAAGTGAAGGAACTTAGTTCTCTTCCTGTCCTTGCTGGATTTGGGATTTCAACACCGGATCAAATTAAATTAATGGATGACGTAACTGATGGCGTTGTTATCGGAAGCCGGGTTATTGAGCTACTAGAACAAGGAAAATACGAGGAAATTGAAGCACTTATTCACGCAACTAAGCACGTGATGTAAAACGAAATAGATGAAAGGGCAGGGGCAAGTAACGTTGCTTCGGCCTTTTTTTTATAGATAAGTAGTCTATACATGTTTCGTTCATGTGAATATGAAAATTTTTTGACAATTATAATACTTATACAAGTTTATGCCGTATATATTAAAAATGAGCAACCTAGTTTTCTTATTTTTTAGTACAATAAGTAAAGATATTGTAAATTTATTTGTTATAAGAAAGGAATGGGGGCGTTATTCTGGTTCAATTTTTTCTTTCTTTTCTACCTGTGGTACTTCAGGGGATATCATGGTTCCAATCTATTCTTTGGCTATTTCTCCTAGCGTTACTCATTGGTATTGGA
>NZ_JBXKMX010000088.1:0-9872 GCF_056992975.1 Ectobacillus sp.
CTTGGATACATGATGAACGGCACGAATTTTGATACGACAGGGAAGGATAAGCTAAAGATTCAGAAAGTGAATTATGCCAATTCCTTTGAAAATCAAAATAAATTAATCGGTCCGTTAATGGGTACAGAGCAAGAAGCGTATTATAAGCCACTTGCAGCTGCATCTGAGCAATACACGAATTTAGATATTCTTCCGAAGTCAAGTACGCTATATTCTCCTACTGGTGTAAAGAAAGATGATACGACGGTGCCAGTACCAGCACCAGTAACGGATCAAAAGAGTCTATATTTGGCAAAGCAACAGCAATATAAGCCAGCGAGTATCAAATATGTATACGATGTGAAAGGACAGCAACAGCTCTATATGCAGCTGAGAACCGATCCATTTGACTTCACAAAAGTATATGTGAATGGTAAGTCATTAGGTGAAAAATTCACGCAATATCCGCAATATTATTGGAACAATGGCATTTTAGATTTAGGATTGTTCAAGGATGAAAAGGTTGAGGTAGAAATTCAAATTGAACGAGGTACAATGGATATAACACAAAACCTTGTGTATGGACTTGATGTAAATTCGTTTCAAGCGCGCTTGCAACAACTTAAGAATCAATCCTTCCAAGTTACGAGCTATGATAGTCGGTCTGTTGTAGGTACGATTCAAGTGAATCAACCAGGTATGATGTTCACATCCATTCCTTACGATAAAGGCTGGTCTGTAACCGTTGATGGTAAAAATCAGAAGCCTGTGAAATTGAATGATGCATTTCTAGGTATTGAGCTCTCGCAAGGACAACACAATATCCAACTAAAGTATACATCACCTGGTTTTAAGATTGGAGTTGTCATTTCTTTATGTAGTTTACTTCTTACTGTTGGAGCAGTATGGTGGAGAAGAAAAACCGCTATAGAGTGAAGTACGCTATTCTTCCTCTCTAGTTGCAGGCTATCGTAATTATTGTTGATGCCTAGTCTAGAGAGGATTTTTTCTCACTAGAAATACGATAGAAGCGATATCTAATCGTAGCTATACACAATCAAGTCGTAGGAAAAGCAATAAATAGTGTAAATTTTACGTGGAATTGGAAATATTACGGATAAAATTACTAGAAGCAATGGTTACATACATCTCAATTTGCTGTTATAATACTATGGTTGATATAATGATTTGGATAGTATTGTAAGCGAACATTAGGAGCGAAAGTTATGAATAATTCCATTTTAACTGTCGTTGTTCCATGCTATAACGAGGAAGAAGTACTAAGCGAAACCACCAAGAGATTAACGCAATTAGTAGATGAAATGAAGAAAGACGGACTAGTTAGTGAGAAAAGCAACATTTTATATGTAGATGATGGAAGTAAGGATTCAACCTGGAAAATTATTGAAACATATACAAAAGAAAATGCATCGATTACCGGATTAAAGTTAAGTCGTAATTTTGGACACCAAGGAGCACTACTAGCTGGTCTTGAAACTGCTTATCAGTATGCTGATTGTGTTGTTTCGATTGATGCCGATCTTCAGGATGACATTCAAGCGATTCGCGAATTTATTATTAAGTTTAATGAAGGCTATGAGGTGGTATACGGGGTGCGCGATAAGCGTGATACGGATACGCAGTTTAAGCGTCGTACAGCACTAGCTTTTTATGGATTTATGGGAAAAATGGGAGTGAAATTAGTTCCAAATCATGCAGACTTTCGCCTATTAAGTAAACGAGCACTAGGAGAATTTTTACAATTTCGCGAAGAAAATATGTTCATTCGAGGAATCATCCCGTTGCTAGGGTTTAAGTCTACGAAAGTATTTTATAATAGGGCGGAACGATTTGCAGGAGAATCTAAGTATCCATTAAAAAAGATGATTAACTTTGCTCTTGATGGAATTACATCCTTTTCCATTGTACCAATCCGTTTTGTAGCAATAATGGGCTTCATCGTAACATTAATCAGTATTCTTATGGGAATTTATGCTTTGGTTCAAAGGTTGGTTGGAGATGTTGTTAGTGGATGGTCTTCTATTATTCTTTCCATATGGTTTATCGGAGGGGTTCAACTACTTGCAATGGGAGTCATAGGAGAATATATTGGGAAAATATTTAAAGAGACGAAACGTCGTCCGCGTTTTACAATTGAAACAGATTTATATTCCTTAAATTTCCAAATGACTGAAGGCAAGAAGGGTTCTTATAGTGAGGTTTATCACTACAAAGAGACTGTTAAATGATAACATGCAGAATAAATAAACAATCCAACAAATTGTTTATTTATTCTTATTCTCATTTCTTTTGATGCTTTTCGTTACCAAACATTGCAATGGGGATCAATCTAATTTTTTTATACCAAATTTCGCGTTATTACATAAGTAACCCTTCATCTATAAATAATGAATGAAGAAAAGAATACTTTGTTAAAGTTTAGGTTTTTGAGAAAAGGTCAGCCAATCAAATATTGGTCATTTAAAAAAAGAACGAATTAGTCATTTGTAGTTAGCTTTCTTTATTTCGAATTTTTTATTCTCCATGCAAGATTAATCTCTATAGGAAATTGATAATTTATATACCTATAGAGGGCCTCTTTTTAAAGTGTTCCACGTTATCCAATTATGTAAGTGTAGAATTCTCCGAATGAATAGCCCACTGCGAAAGGTAAGTAAGGGGTAGTAGTAAGTAGAAATTTGAGATGGGATAAGTATCCCTAATGCATTTAGTAACTAGTAGAGTGAGTGAACATAGCATGAAAGTAGAATTTAAACATTATGTGTATCTGCATCTAACCTTTTTTCTGTACTCTTTGATTATGCTATATATGAAATGGAGTTCAATGGTATCCCTTGGATCCATTTATTTTTTCTTAGCTTATTTTGTTCTGTTATTTTTCTTGTTCTTGTACGCGGTTATATGGCAACAGGTCATTGCTCCGTTTGAGATTTCGAAAGCCTATTCCCATCGCGGGGTCATTATTATTTGGACCATTGTATGGTCCTCTCTTTTCTTTCACGAACCTATTGTAAGGAATCAAATACTTGGGGCTGCCATTATTATTTTTGGCATAGTTGTGGTGACAAAGGATGAATAATTATATCTTACTATTCTTATTTGGTGTTTTACTTGCAAATTATTCGCAAATTCTGTTAAAAAAGGCTACGTTACAAAAATATGATTCAAAACTAAGGGAGTATGCCAATCGTTATGTCATTATTGGATATACGCTATTTGTTATTAACGCATGCCTTAATTTAATTGCTTTAAAAGGAATATCACTTGCGGTTGCATCTGTCTTAGAATCATGCAGCTATATCATTATGCTTCTCTTCAGTAGGTTATTTTTAGGAGAACCGATCACACCACGAAAAGTAATCGGAAATGCAATCATAATATGTGGCATTATTATATTTTTTATCAAGTAACTCCAGAAGCTATCATTTTCGTCTAGCATTAATATCTTATAGAGTCAAAATGTTATAATGAAGCAGGGATAGTGAGGTAAGCATTATTTTCACTATTTTATATCGGTTACATGGCAACAGAGACCTTTCTATTCATATGTGAGCGATATCCAAAAAGAAGTCTGTTTTATAACGAGATTGGAGAAAAGTAATATGAAAAAAGCGTTCGCCATATTAACGTTATTTCTAGTCCTATTAAGTGCCGGCTGTGGTCAGGATAAGCTGCAAAACGGGAAAACAACGATTGAACAGATGAATGAGTCGAAGGAAGTAAGAATTGGCGTAGATCCGACAATTCCTCTCTATTCGTTTGTTGATAAAAATGGACATTTATCAGGCTATGACATTGATATTATGGAGGAAGCGGCAAAACGATTGGGGTTACGTACCATATATTATTATGCCAATTCAGACTCCTTAATTGCGGGTTTAAATTCGAAGAGATTTGATGTCACCACAGGTCATATTGTCATAATGAACGACAAACGAAATAAGTTTGATTTTTCGATTCCGTATAAGCAGACGACAACGGTAATTATCCAAAAAAAAGGTCAGGATGAAAAAATTAACTTAAGTAATTTAAAAGGATTGGGCATTTCCTTACCAATCACATCTGTGTATGCTTCTATTGCAAATAAATATAATATGTTTGTCATGCAAGGGGATACGTTCGTAAATGGAATTATGGATGTAGAAAAGGGAAAAACAAAATATATGCTTTTCGATAAAGAAGTCATCGATAGTGTGCTAGCTGAGAATAAAATTGACGATATAGAAGTCGGTTATACATTTCCACAGCAGCAAAGCATTGGGCTCATGTATCGAAAAGGAAATGATTCTCTCGTTCAAACTTTCAATAAGAAGTTAGAAGAAATGAAGAATGATGGAACGATGAAGAAGCTTGAGGATAAATGGTTTCAAGGAAAAAATGATTAGGTAGGAAAAGGAACGTGAAAAACTTGATGGAATTTATGAAATTTATAAAAGGACGTTCTTGGTTATGGCCGGTTACTTTATTATGTATATTTGGAGCATTAACGATATTTAGTAATAGTATCTTATTTGGTAGTGGCATGATATATGGGGAGGATCTCCGATTTCATCTCGCCAGAATTCAAGGCTTAACAGATAATATAAAGAGTGGGGTTTGGTATCCTTATATTAACATGCATTTTATGAATGGATTTGGGTATGCGGTCGATACGTTTTATTCAAATACCTTTTTGTATATTGCTTCTTTGTTTCAAGTGTTTGTAAAGGATAATTTATTGCTTGCCTATCGATTTTTAATCCTTGTTCTTACGTTTATGACATTGGTATTGACGTATTTGTCCGTGATGGCTATGACGCAAAAGCGTGACATCAGTTTTTTTGCTAGTGTTATTTATACCCTTTCCTCTTATCATTTTATCGATACGTATAATCGTGGTGCACTTGGTGAAACAATCGCATTTGCATTTGTACCCGTCGTACTGGCATCGTTCTATCTTATGGTATATAAGCAGAAGAATGTGTGGTATTGGTTTGTAGTTGGGATGTGCGCACTTGTTATGGCTCATGTTGTCACGACCATGATGATGGCGACTGTTTTATTTGCATTATTGCTTGTTAGTTTTCCAGCTTGGAAAAATAATTTAAAAATACTATTTTGGCTCGTGCTGTCTACTGTTTTAGTCGGAGGATTGACACTTTATATTACGTTGCCTTTAGTTGAACAGATGCAAGCGCAACCACTAGTAGCGCAGTATGCACCTGTTTTTAAAGTTTCCAATACAGGTCTAGATATTGGAAATAGTTTTATCCATGCGATTAACAATGATGATGCACGAAGCGGAGAAGTAAATGCGAAAGTTAATATAGGTCTATTGCTACTCCTGATTCCGTTCCTGCGCATGCTCTTATTCGAAAAAAAATGGTTGCAGGGAGATTATTTTACAATCATTGGTGTCGTACTCCTTTTTGTTTCGAGTAAAATTTTTCCTTGGAATTTATTCGATGAAACACCGCTCAATGCAGTTCAATTTCCATGGCGATATTTAGTATTTGTTACTTTTTTTCTTGCAATCGGTTCGAGTATGTACGTACATGAGATGATTGTGCGATACAATAAGAGAGCATTTATTTCCGCGCTATTTATTGGCACGGTCTTGCTGTTAAATATGAATCTGATTTATCAAGCAAGTTTCGAAAATAGAAAACCGAGTGCTGAGGCTTTCTTGAAAGACTCTAAGTTTTTAGGAGCAGGAAGAGAATATTTGCCGACTGGTGTGAACATTGATGATATTCAGCCAGATAGTGGGCCGCTGCATGTGAATGAAAGTATCAAATATGATAACTTTAAAAAAGATGGAAATCATATTTCTTTTACGTATGCAAACAGTGCTCGTGGTGAAATCGCCATGCCAGTTATCTATTACAAAGGATATGTAGCACAAATAGAAGAAAACGGAAAGACATATCAGATTCCAGTAGTTGCAGGTTCGACGAATTTAGCCACATTAGAATTACCAAAAGGAACAGGAACGGTAACATTTCAATATAAAGAAACCAGTATACAAAAATGGAGTAAACTCATATCAGGTGTTTTTCTATTTATTATGCTTGGCCTCTTATTCTTCTATCATAAAAGGAAAAAGGTTGAGCTTTCATAATTGAATCAGAGATAAGAGCATAGTAGTGTTTTTTAAATCCTTGGCTTTATTGGCTTATGCAGAAAGGAGTTTACAATTCGAATGACTCGGTCTTTACGTTGGTCTATTGTTTTTATTTCTATCCTAGCAATTATTTTGTTATATGCTTCCTCACGCGGTGATCTCGTACATGAACAAGCTGGAAATACAAAGAATTTGCGGGATTATGTCCTATTACATGCAGGGGATACCGTTTCACAAACTTTAAATCCTAGGCATTCTAATATCGAAGGAATTACAATTGGATTTAATCCAGAAGCAAGTGAAACCGGCTTTACAGCGGATGTAAAAATCGTATCAGATAGTGGTTATGATGAATTTCACATCTCCAATTTACAACTAAATGTACTTGGACAAGTGTATCTCCCTTTATCAAAAGTAAAGGGGAATGAAAAAAAGCTAGAGGTACAACTTTCAAATATTAAATATGATGGAGCAAAAGAAATTTCGTTAAAAACAGCAGAACCATTTGAAAATGCATCTGTCAGTATAAATGATAAAGCTTATCAGGCGAAAGCGATGGTCGTTACGTATAGTCTTGCTTCCGTTCCGTATGGGAAATTAGCCGTCCTTTTCGTTCTAGCGGCAAGTCTAACTGCTTTCCTTATATTTGCGGGTACAAATATAGTGAAGGAATATGTTATCATTGCATTGGTATTCGGATTTTTCTTTGCTGTCTTTACGCCTATTCATCAGGCGTCAGATGAATATGTACATTATTTAAAAAGTGAAGATGTGGCGCAGGGACATCTGATCACGCCTAAAATCAACGGATATGTAGGCTATTATGTATCACAAAAGATATTAGATACGGTGGTTGCTCCCATTGAAAGGGATGAAAAATTTAATCCCGACATTGCGAAGTATATCCAAGGAAGTAGTGTAACGCCAGACGATCCTTCTAAGCAAGTATTTACATTTCAGCCAACTACCGCAGTATATACGTTTATCCCATATATACCGCAAGCAATTGGTCTGAAAATAGCGATGATTTTTCATGCTGATATTTGGACGGCGAATATTTTCGGACGATTAGCGAATTTATTCGTATTTCTTGCCATATCCGCATATGCTTTATCGCAAATTCCGGTACTGAAACGTACATTCATGTTTTTCATGCTCGGACCGATTATTATGTTCCATGCTAGCAGTTTGTCTGGAGATGCCATGCTGATGGCATTCAGCTTTCTCTTCTTCGCTATGCTCATGAAGGTATGGTTCCAAAAGGAAGAAGTAACGAAAAAGGAATGGATCCTACTCGCCATTTCGGGATGTTTAATGGCACTTTGTAAATTTACGTATTGGCCATTACTATTACTTATGTTACTCGTATCTCCCGAAAAGTTCGGATCAAAAAAATCGTATATTCGCTATAATAGCATTGTAATAGGCAGTGCAACGTTACTTGTAGCAGGTTGGAACGTATTTGTCATGCATTATGTAGGGGATGCCGTTGCCGGCGGACATGTATCTGCTAGTAAACAGCTAGCGTTTATTATGCAAAATCCAATCGGAGCACTGCAAGTATTTACCCGATCGTTTGACCATGGTATGAGCGAATGGCTCCAAATGTACAACACAATCGGATTTTTATCTACTCCGCTTCGAGGAATTATTGCGATTTATCCAATTGTATTGGTTCTTATTGCTATTCTTGATCAGCAGGATCGTTCATTTGTCTTATCGAGCATGCAAACGTGGGGATTTCGCTTTGTTACCGCGAGCGTGACGATACTCATTATGCTTAGCCTTTATTTAACGTGGACAAGCATTGGAAATATGTATGTGTACGGCGTGCAGGGAAGATATTTTATCCCTATCATACCTGTGATACTTATGCTTATTCGGTCTCATTTTACAATTAAAATAGATAAACCGAACATGGCTATCTTTACCTCACGGGCAGCCGCTTTGTTTTTAGCGTATTCGTTCTTGTTTTGGTATGCAAAGCTGTATTAATTTAGTCATAAAGAGAGGGATCCTGGTTGTACCAAAAAAAACTAATTATTGTTCCCGCATTTAACGAATCTATGAACATTATTCACGTCGTTCAAGATATTAAACAAAACGCACCCGATTTTGATTACGTGATTATTAATGATTGTTCGACAGACAATACGGAAGAAATATGTAAGACGCATCATTTTAATTATGTAAATTTGCCTATTAATTTAGGTATTGGCGGGGCAATGCAAACGGGTTATAAATATGCGCAAAAGTATGAGTATGATGTAGCACTGCAATTTGACGGAGATGGACAGCATGATGCTTCGTATGCAGCCATGTTGTTAGCAACAATGAATGAGAAGCAAGCTGATATGGTAATCGGTTCTCGTTTTATTACAAAGGAAGGATTTCAGTCCTCCTTTTCAAGACGAATAGGCATTCAATTTTTTGAATTTCTGATTCAATTTGTCATTCGAAAACGTATTACCGATCCAACATCGGGATTTCGAATGGTAAGTAAAAATATTATTGATGAATTTTGCGAATATTATCCAACCGATTATCCGGAACCAGAGAGCGTAGTTTCTATCATTCGAAATGGATACCTGGTAGAGGAGACACCTGTCATCATGAGAGAACGAATGGGAGGAACGTCCTCCATCGTCAATATGAAGGCACTCTATTATATGGTGAAAGTTTCTCTAGCGATTATGATTGATAAACTAAAGCCGATTAGAAAGGGTGGGGTAAGATGACCTTCCGTTTACAGGCGCTAATTATTATTGGAGTGATTTTTACATTTTTTCAGTTCCTTAATTTGGTGCGTAAGGAAAAAATGGAATTGCGATATGTACTCATCTGGTTTGCTGTATTAATTGGGATACTCATATTAACCATTTTTCCTGCTGTTATAGACAGCATTTCGTTGTTATTAGGTGTGGAGACCCCGATGAATTCCCTGTTTTTCTTTGGATTCATCTTCACTTCCTGCTTGCTATTTTATGTATCTGTTACGTTATCGAAATTATCTGTTCGTATAAAGAATCTTACACAACAAGTAGCATTGTACCAGTTTGAAAATGAAAAATTGAAAAAGTATGTAACAGAGAAATCAAAAGAAGAAAACGTATCGCAGCATGTGTAACCTCTATAGGGTATAAGATGAATCAAAAGAAGCATGAGCTATAGAGCCCATGCTTCTTTTGATTTTTACATAACGATAGCCTCCTGGTTTATAGAAGGCTATTGGTCTGCTTGTATACGTGAAAGGTTTTATCAATCATTGTTTGGATGGTAAAATGTTGTAAATAATAGTTTCTTCCTTGTTTCGCAATATGTGAATACAATTCTTGATTTTCAAAAATCGTTTGAATCGCAGCTGCTAATTTCACTTCATCTCCATATGGGACGAGAAGACCTGTTTCCTTATTGATCACTACCTCCGGGAGCCCCCCGATGTTTGTAGCAATCACAGGAGTTTGGGTAGCCAAAGACTCAATTGCTACATAGGAAAGGGATTCGTTTTCAGAAGGAACAACAATGATATCGTTATTCGTATATTCTTCAATCACATTTTCACAGAATCCTTTAAACGAAATTTCATCTGATAATCCAAATGCGTCTGCGGTTTCTACTAATTTTTGCATAAGAGGACCTTCTCCAATAATATTGCAATGCCATGTTAAGGATGGATGATTTCGCTTTAGATGCTTTAATGCTTGCAATAAAAAAAAGTGTCCTTTTTCCTTACTTAGTCTTCCAATCACACCGATTTGTTTCACCTGAT
>NZ_JBXKMX010000089.1:0-7694 GCF_056992975.1 Ectobacillus sp.
CAGATCCATTTACCTCACAGCCCTATACAAAAAATAACGAAAACAAAGTAACATGGGACTCTCAAATACAAACCTTTTCGGTAACATTATATTGCAGTCAATCAAAATATAATATTATCGGAAAATCGCTAGATGCTTTGCTAAACAGTACAAGTGCGTTTGATGGAACCTCATCTACTAACAACGCGGCGACTGGTTCTACCGGGGGCACAACCGGTTCCACGGGTACATCTGGTACAGCTACTGGTTCTACGGGCGGCACATCTGGTTCCACGGGTAGCACAACTACGGGAACGGTTGCCTTCCAAAATGCGAGTGATTTTACGACGAAGCTCGTGCTAAATCCAAGCGACTATAATCCTGTAACATTAAACGCAAACCAATGTACATATACTGGAAATGCACAACTACTACAAAGTAACTTTGCAGGAAATGTAAACTGGAGCCCATGTCCAGACACTCATTTTATTCAAGGGAGCGCGTATTTTAGCAGTGGATTGAATCTATACAATACTCTTTCTATAACAATTGATAAAGATATGTTTGTCAACAATGGGGTTCAGTTTGCACCCGGAACAGCTACTGTAAGTGGAAATTCTCTTATTCAACAAAACTTAGTTCTTAATGGTGCTTCTAAAATGGATATTGGCCAAAATTTATATGTAAAAAGTAATACCAATCTTACAGATAATTCTTCACTTAATGTAAGCGGCAGCTTTCGAAGTGATAACGGACTTACAACATATGGGACTTCTACAGTAACGATTGGGGGAAACGCCTTTATATCAAAAGTTACAACGATTTCTGGAACAATGAATGTAAAAGGAAATTTTCAAAGTGATAGCAGTCTCACGATTGACACAAATGGCGCAGTAACGATTGGGGGAAATATGGCAATCACAAATTCACTTACCCTAGGAGACAATTATCCTCTTACCATTAATGGAAATGCAGTGTTAACAACCCCCATTATAATTACTAGCTGGGGGCATCAACCAATCCATGTAAAAGGATCTGTTACAATTGGAAATCAGTTGTATACAAAAGATTTTGTCTACTATAATAGCGGAGATCCGTACAATGGAATTACATTTTTAATCGGCCATTAGGATAAGAGAGGAAACAAAGGCAGTTCGATTTGAACAACCTTTGTTTCCTTACTCCTTATTTGTTCCTTATCGTCACATACGTTCCTGCCACGTAATCATGAATAGCTCGTTTGTCCTTAAGAAAGGAAACCATAAATATACTCACTAAAATCGTCACGCCAAATGTAAGTACACCTAATCCCCATAGACCAATCCCTTCCCTGAGCAACATCGTCATGTAATCGAGTCTTGTACCGTTTCGTTTTACAATGCTAATATGTACTGCGCGCTTACCTATTGTGCATCCATTCCACAATATAGGAAGAATGGCTAAATAGAGAACAAGTAGTAGCTGATATCGCCAGTCATTTGGAATTTTTTGCAGAAGAGACATACCCGTTATCACACTAATAATGGCAGCAACGATACTCATTAGAATAAGATCTATAAACGTAGCAACTAGACGTGCAAGTAACGATGCAGATTGATCAATCATCGTAGTTTGCTCCCTTCCGTTTGCATATAGACAGCTTCTATTCTTACTATACGCTAGAAGAACGAGCAATAGACTCCAATTAAATAAGCATCTATCCGAAATAAGGCCACTGAAAAAGTACTACATTTCAGTGGCCTACTTTATGAGTTAAGATGGTAACGATTTAGTAGAAATTGTTCCGGTTTATTTACGGTGCAGACGCTTTGCTTTTTGGTTGGAGCGTTGCATTTTTACTTTACTGTTCCAATATTGTGGTTTTAAAAGGGCAAATCCAGATTCGACTCGCTTGTTATCCATAAATTCCATTTCTTTTGCGGTATCGACCCAAAAGGCTGATAAACCATTTTCCAAGCATTCATTGCTATTGACTGATCCAATGACGCAGTCGGAGATACGGATGCCATAGCGTTTGTTTTTAATAAATGTATTTTCTTCGATTTCAACACTTGCTTTATCCTTTAAGTAAACGCCATTGCTATTGTCACTTACTTCATTTTGTACCATTTCGAGATGAGAGGCTCCTTCGCATAATACGCCTGCAAACCCGTGATTGGACATCTTATTATTCACAAGCCAAACTTCCCCATTCATGCTGACCATAACGCCATTTTCTTCGTTCGCATCAAATTGATTTTTTTCAATCTTTCCAGTTGCCGCCCCGCCAATGTTTATGCCATTTTTACGGTTATGATGGAATGTATTATCCTTACATGAAGGAAGGCTAGCCCGGTCAAGAAGTATCACACCGTCCCCCTCATTTTCCTCAATCGTATTCTGAAGAAGAAGGAGTTCACTATCATGACGGGCAAGAATTCCGTTTTCACTTCCTGTAATCGTATTTCCTGTTAGCTTGGATTTTGCATATTTTTCAAGAATGATAGAAACTTTATTCGTACGAAATGTATTATTTGAAAGTACAGGCTTTGCTTCATCCGTTGCAAAAACCGCACAAATCTTTGCACCTGACATTTCATTATTTTCAATTGTTACCTTCGATGCATTGCTGCAAATTATGCCATACGCAGCAAGATTGGAGAATTGATTATCGGATATAACCCCTTGTGCAGAATCTTTACATTCAATTGAAGCATGCTGACTTGCATCAAAGAAGTTGCCAGTTACCGTCGTGTAAGAAGAGGCAGCTAACACAATCGCTGTTTCATTGTTCTGAAATGAGGACGCGGAAACACGAAATCTTCCGCCGGATGACATCTCAATCAGCCCGCCGTTAAACATACAATTATTTATACTTCCTTCTGTCATGCCATAGACGTTTATTATCGTTTGATTTGGCGTTGCAGCAAGTATGCTACAGTTTTCTACAATAAGTGAATAGCCGTCAATTGCAATGGCTACATCTTCTTCATGATCAAATTCGATTGCTACATCTTCAAATTGAAAGGAATCGTGACTATTTGTATTGGAAAGCGGACTTTTTACAATGAGCTTTGTCTTTTCTTTTCCTTGTCCTACAAATGCTGCGGATTTCGAAAGCGATGCAGTATGTATAATAAATTCACCTTCATCTAAGAAAAACGTCGTGCCTGATGCAGCATGATCGAGACGAGTGGTTAAATTTTCACCGCTAGCAACATTCATCCGTTCTGTTGCTGTAATGAGCTTAGATCGATTATCAATTCGGTGCTGTAGCTCGGTAATGAGCGTAATTTCATTTTCTAATACCGCAATTTCTTCATCAATCGTTTTCATCTCATCCTTCAAAAGCACCATAAGTTTCTCAATCCATTGGATAGAGCGGTCAATTTCATTCTTTGCACTTTGGAAGACTCGTTTCGGATAATTATTGTATTTCTCTACCATGAATTCTTCATAGTACATGTCAGAAAACTGAGTGATTTTTTCGTTTAAATCTTTTTCTGCAAAACGAACCGCAGCTTCAATATCATATTTATATTTGGTTACATACTTTGTTTTATGAAAAACGAGAAGAACCTTGTCCTTATAAGGAGTTGTATAAGATTCAACGTTAATATGATTATCATACATTTTCATGTTGCGAACAATTGCTCGCTTTCCCGCTATTTCTATTTGATGTGGCAGAACTTGCAAAGGATTCGGAATGAAGTCAATCGACTTTGGATAGCGTAACCCATATTCGTAAATGACTTGATTTACACGTGCCATTTCCTTACGCGCTACATCGTAAAGTAACTTAAAATAATTCTGCGAAGATTCTTGAAACTGTAAGCCGGTATTATAAAAGTCACTGACTTGTTCCGGAATATTTTCAGTATCCTTTTTAATCCATAGTGCAAGCAATTTACGTGCCTCATCAATCGCTTCTTCTTTTTCTTCGAAGCCTTCATTGGTTGTATGATACACATACGACGACATAGTAAATGTAAATGGACGCATTAGCTCGTCCTTTTTCAGAAGTGCAGCTGCCTGCGTTACATGCTCCTTTAGCTGCTCTGCTTTGCTATGATGCTCTGCTAACAATGAAATGAGCTGGTTCATATTCTCTTCTTTTTCCTGTTTTTCTTGCTTTTTTCGGTCTACATACCTGGAAAGCTTTTGTACATTTTTTTCGAAGCTATTACTCATTTGTCCAATGTAGCGCATAACGCTTTTTTGCAGAGCATATCTTACAGCCTCTTTTAAGTGGAAAAAGGCCGGTATTACGATTTCTTGTTCTATCATTGGAATACCACTTTGTTGAAAAAGAGATTGTAATAAAATCGTTTCATCTGTTGTATTGTTAAGTTCTTCCTCTCGTATATAAGAGGAAAGTTCCTGCCAGTAGAACTCGGAATGCTCCATGCCCTTCTCTATCATCCGGGTATACAACGCCGTTTTCGCACTAACGGGAATACATTTTGGACTGCGTATACCAAATGATTGAAGTAATTGCATAATATCCTGTATAGATGCCTCTGGATCAATATGTGCAGTTGTCCGGTAATCCATTTTATTTACGATAAATATTGCTTCTTCCAGTAAATCTGGACGAATATCTGCTAATACACGCAAGGTTCTCTCATCATGAGGATTACTTGCATCAAAAATGTAAAATAGTAAATCGGTTTCGAGCATGTCTTCCTTAAACCGTTTCAGTGCATACTCTTCACTTGTATCCAAATCCACACTCGGTGTGTCAATAACAACAAAGTCAATCATTTCATGGGAATCCTGCTCTTGCAGCGCATGTAATTTATGATGAACTCGAAATTGAAATTTATCTTTTGTCAGCGTTCCATTTTTCATTTCCTGATGAAACGCATGGGATAATGGATTTCCTTTAATAGCGCGACTTTCACCATTGTCATATTCTATCATTACTTGATCATCGTGATCAGCAAATACAATTCGCGTGCTCGTACTAGAGGGAAGCCCAGTACCGTTCGGGATGAAATCTTCTCCTAGTAAAGCATTGATAAACGAAGATTTACCAGCTTGCTCTGTACCGGCTACCGAAATAACGAAATTAGGATGTTGCATTTTATCCTGCAAACGTTGGGAATGTAAAATATGATAGTCGGCAAGAGACGGAATGGAATTAGAATATTTTTCGATTTCCTTTTTAACACTTCGTAGGTGAGATTGAAATAATTCAAACACGATATTGTCCTCCTCCAAAAACCGTATTGCTGTCATATGTATAATAGATTTCATAGTATGATAGTTTCATTGTATAATACTAATAAAAAAATGAGTATAAATTCTATATGTTTTTGTGAAAAATTATATAAATATTAAAAAAATAGACACTATTAACATTAATTATATCGCTTTTTTCATATAAATAATGTAATTATATGAAAAAATATTATTAAAAACCTTTTTTATGCATAGGAAGAGACATATAGTAGAAAACCGTGTCATATTTTCTTACATTTTCTGAGGAAAAATCTAAACTTTCATTTACACTAGGGATATAAAGAAACGAAGATGGAGTGAGACAATGGATATTCTATTAACTATAGTATTTATTGGCATCCTAATCATTTTTGATTACCAATTTTATAGACCGCTCATGAGTAGATTAAAAGAACGTGAAAATAACGATTTCTAATTAAAAAGCTCTTTCTCCACAAAAATGAAAGAAAGAGCCCGTACATATATAAGTTACGCTGCATTCGATATTGATTTGTCCTTACGAAAAACCCCCATAAGACCGCCAATAAATAGCAATATTCCTGGCAAAATGTAAAAGGCTGATATGCAAATGACCCCTCCGACGGCTGCGATGAGCATTAAAATCCCACCTACTCTTCCTTTCCCCCTTACTGCAACAGATCCTATAATTCCTACGATAGATAACAAAACCGCTACCCAGCCAAGGCCAATAATTGTATTTGCTCCTTCTGCTTCAAATGCAGATCCAAGTCCGCCGATAAACAAAGCAAGAAATGCAAAGAGAATCCCAAATATACCTCCAATTAATCCTAAAACAAATTCTGTTGTCCGTTTCATCGATAATTCCTCCCAGCTTATTTCATACTAAATTGCGCTTTTGACGATGCTTTTCCATTAATGAATGTTACGTTAAAATTTGCACCTAGTTCACCATTAATATTTTTCGTCCAAGAAGCCATAACCATTTTTAAATCTCCAGATTGCGATTCACTCTTCGAAGATGGCTCACCAACCTTCTTTACCACATCATCATATGACGTTCCTCCATCTCCAGTAAGAGAGTCACCTGTCATTATACCGTTATAATCATCTAATGTAATTTTCTTCTTTTCTTCTTTTGGGGAAGCTTGCGTTGTTGTTTGCGTTGATGTTGTGTTCGTTGTCGTTCCTTCACTGCTACATGCTGCCAAGCTAGTTAGAAATACTGCGCAAAGTAGAATAGATAATGCCCTTTTTCCCATTATGACGCCTCCTGAAAAAGTTATTTATTACTTACAGATCTATTCTAATTGACATTACGGCACTATAAATGGCACATTAAAGAAATATTTTGATGAAATCTGGAAAAATATTAAAATCATCTTTTTGCTCAAAACTAGGTTGCAGGAATTTTCCATTTCCTATAAATTGGTATGTAGACATTGGTTTGGAAGTAGGTGGTACAAAATGAGATTTAAAGATTTTCACCCAAGTATTAAAATACGAATTCTTCAAATTTTTATGAGCCGCTTTGTGAGTGGGATGATTTTTCCCTTTATGGCGATTTATTTAGCACAGTATATGGGGGTTAAGCTAACCGGAATATTGCTTTTATTGAACATCATAATCGGGATTGTAGCGGGTTTTTACGGTGGTCATTATGCTGATAGACGCGGAAGAAAGCAAATTATGCTGTTTGCCGAGTCCTTTCGTTTACTTGCGTTTATCATGATGGCATTCGCCAACAGTCCGTGGTATCATTCGGCCTGGCTCACCTTTGCGATGATGACAATCAATAGCATTTGCTGGGGACTTTCTGCTCCTGCAGGTGACGCGATGCTCATTGATGTGAGCACACCCGAGCAGCGTAAGCTCATGTATAGCATCACCTATTGGTCTTCGAATCTATCGATTGCTATCGGAGGAATGTTGGGAGCCTTTTTATTTAAAACACATTTATTTGAATTATTTGTAGCATTGGTTACCGTCACTCTCATTTCGGTCATCTTAATTGTCTTTTATATTGCGGAAAGTTTTGTCCCTTCTAAGGAAAAAATGCAAGAAAGGTTTTCCTTCACTCGTATTTATAAGAGCTACAAAGAGGTTTGGACGGATCGTTTGTTTATTTTATTTGTACTAGCTGGTGCATTAGAGTGGTCGATGGAGCAGCAGCTTACAAATTATATCGGCATTCATATGAGTCAAACAATTGAAAGCACGCCGTTTTTCATTTGGAACATAAGCGGCATTGAAATGCTCGGAATCCTCCGTACAGAAAATACGTTTCTCGTCGTTTTAATTAGCTTTCTAGCGGTTAAACTAATTCAGCCCTTACGCGACCGAACCGTACTTCTTAGCGGCGTATTTCTATACGTTGCGGGCTATGCCATTCTTGCCTTCTCCGCAAATCTATGGTTAATGCTCCTTGTTATGTTTTTTCTAACAGTAGGTGAAGTCTCGCGCGTACCCGTTGAACAATCATACCGGGCAAGCTTGCCGCCGAAGCATGCGAGAAGCTCGTACCTCGCCTTTAG
>NZ_JBXKMX010000090.1:0-6093 GCF_056992975.1 Ectobacillus sp.
ATTTTCCACCATATAGCAAGCCTAATTTTGTTTTCATGGTAACCACCTTACTCGTTTTTTCTCACCATCTTATTTTAGCACTTTTTATAAAAATGGATAGAGAATGTTTACAGAACCCATAAAGAAAAAATCAATTCTGCACATGTAGGTATATACGTAAGTATATGTTTTTATTGGATAAAAATCCCAATCCATTCGTTGACATTAGTTAGACATCTAGAAGCTACTGTGAAAACTGCTCTAAAATAAAAGTAAAAAAAGGCTACTGAATAAATGTTTGGCCACTGAAAAGTACTATTTTTCAGTGGCCTTATTTATGAGTTAAAAACGGAAAAATTCGGATCAGATTATGTCCGTTCATGTGTAGAAACGATTCAGCTGGGCACTAAAGTGATCCGTTTGTGCCCGTTCATGTGTAGAAACGATTCAAGCGGGCACTAAAGTAATCCGTTTGTGCCCGCTCACGTGTAAAAACGATTCAGGCGGGTACTAAAGTAATCCGTTTGTGCCCGATTGATGCCCGTAAAAGTAGAAAAGGTGATTCAGCTGGGCACTAAAAAGCTTGCGCAGATAAGTTTCCATCGCACCTATTTTTCGAAGCCCATACTTTTTCAGCAGATTCTTACCGTCCCATCTTTACTTCCTTCCAGTTTCCATACATATAATACAAAATATTTAATACAACCGTCACTGTGAAGCTAATCGGAAAGCTCCACCATACTGCACCAAGCCCATACATCTTACCAAGATAATAAGCAAGCGGTGTTCGTAGTACCCAAAGTGCTAAGAACGTAATCATAAGAGGTACCATTACCGCACCAGTGGATCGAATCACGCCGGAAACGACAAACATAATTCCAAACAAAATAAACGACCAAAGTGTAATATTATTTATTTGAATCCCGATATCCAAAGCATTACTATTTTCCGGCAAGAAAAGTAGCAATGCTTGGCGATTGAATAGATGGATAATCGCAACGAGTGAGCCTGTTAATAAAATATTGAACCATACTCCGATCCACGTTATTCGGTGAACCCGCTCCCATTTACCAGCGCCTATGTTTTGTGCAGCCATAGAGGTTACCGCCCCTCCAATAGCCATGGCTGGCATTTGCACATAATTGGATAGCTGTGAGGCCGCCCCATATGCTGCAGTCGCTTCTGAGCCAAACGTATTAATAATGTTAACTAACCCGAGTACACTTGATGATACGACAATCATTTGAAGTCCCATTGGAACTCCCTTCGCAATAAGAACACGAAGAATATCCCAATTCACGCGAAGCATAGAAAGATCATTCTTTGTAATACGAAGAAAATATTCCTTTCTGTACAAGTAAAGGATGATAGCAAAGAGACTAACAAATTGTGCAATAAAAGTCGCCGTCGCCGATCCCCCAATGCCCATCTTAGGAAACGGGCCAATTCCAAAAATAAGCAGTGGATTTAAAATAATATCTAGCCCTACAGATAAGAGTAAGAAATAAAATGGTGTCTTACTATCACCAGAGCCACGTAAAATAATCATTACATAATTATATCCGAACATAAACGGAACACCTGCAAACATGATGCGAGTATAAATCAGTGCCATCGCCTTTGCATCATTAGGTGTATTCAATATATCTAAAATAGGTGAAGCAAACACGAAACCTAATGATGCTACTAGTAACGAAAGGGCCATGAAAAAAATAGCACTTGTTCCTACTACCTTCTTGGCTTCTTCTATTTGCTTTGCCCCAATTTTTTGTCCAACTAATATCGTTGCCGCCATTCCGATGCCGAAAACGGAACTAATTAGAAAGAACAATATTATATTTGCATTGGAGGTTGCAGCAAGCGCCTGTTCTCCTAAATACTTTCCGACCCATATGGAATTGACCGAACCATTTAAAGATTGCAGCATATTTCCTAATAAAATAGGCATAGAAAAAAATAATAATGTTTTTGCGATGGGTCCTTCTGTTAATACAGGGCGTTGCTTCATTGCTGTTCGCTCCAAATAAATTCCTCCTCTATTATCCGCTCAGGTTAACATGCCAAATCGCATGATGATTTTAGTATGTTTCGTGTCCCCTTACGTATCATCATCGAAGTTCAATTAAAACACAACTAATTTGCACTTCATTCATCAATTTGTAACTTCTCTCTCTACTCACGTACACATACGGCTCATATTACTTCCATTTCCGATGAATCATGATACATTTAGGAGGTTGAGTCATATATCTTAGTAGATAAGGAGTGTCCTAGAAATGAAAGTCATTGCCATTGATATGGACGGAACATTATTATCAAATGATTTAACCATCTCAGATGAAAATGTAAATGCGATCAAGAAAGCTCAAGAAGCAGGTCACATCGTGATGATTTGCTCAGGTCGTACGAAGTATAGCATTTTACAAGTAAGTAACAAATATTCGATTCGTTGTCCAATTGGAGCAAGCAATGGATCTGTAGCATATGTTGAGGATGAAATTGTGTACGCTTCCTACTTGTCAAAACAAACCGTATCCGAACTAACGTGGCTTCTAGAAAACGGCTTGTTTCCTTACAAGCTCTATACTAACAAAGGTGTATACGTTCCAAATACGTGGAAAGAACATGTTATGAGGGCGTATAAAGAAGATTCATATATAACAAAGATGATGACAAGAGAAGAGCTAGAACGTGTAACAGACAAAGATTTGCAAGCACCCTATTACCGCTTTTTTGATGATGTAACAACCGTACTTGCAGACAATTCCGTTGATTTTGAAAAAATATTTCTACTAACGTTAGAGCAAGAAAAACGGAAACAGTTAGTACAAGATATGCACCAAAGTAAAGATATTATGATTACCGCTTCCGCTCCAACTAATTTAGAAATAACAACGGAACATGGGAATAAAGGAAGTGCACTAAAAGCGATTGCAAAGCATTTTCATGTTTCTATGGACCAAACAATTGCAATTGGCGATAATTTCAACGATCTTCCTATGCTAAAAGTAGCAGGCCTTAGTATTGCAATGGGAAATGCGGAAGAAGACGTAAAGGATATCTGCGATGCCATAACACTAACAAATAGTGAAAATGGCGTAGCTCATGCCATACACAAATATGTATTAGCTTCCGAAGGGGTTTTAAAATAAAGACTGTAATAGAAAGGGACCGTTATGAAACGGTCCCTTTCGCATCTACTACTTCCCTAGCTGTTCTGTTAAAATAATTGGATCCCCGTCTGTAATGACAATCGTATGTTCATATTGCGCCGATAACGAGCCGTCAAGGGTTCTCGCTGTCCAGCCATTACTATCCATCTTCGATTGCCAATCTCCCGTATTGATCATCGGTTCAATCGTAATCACCATACCCGGTTTAAGTCGAACCCCTTTTCCAGGAAGTCCATAATGCGGAATATACGGATCCTCATGAATGGTATTCCCTATACCATGACCTGTAAATTCACGAACAACAGAGTATCCTTTCGGCTCTACATAACTTTGAATTGCGTGGCCAATATCGCCCACACGATTTCCAGGTTTTGCCTGACCAATTCCGAGATACAAGGCTTCCTTCGTGACAGTAAGCAAATCACTAGCCTTCTGAGATATATTCCCTACTCCATAGCTCCAAGCTGAGTCTGCTAATCCACCATGTAAATTTACAACCATATCTACCGTCACGATATCTCCCTCTTTTAGAGGTGATTTACGCGGAAATCCGTGGCATATTTCATCGTTAACCGAAGCGCATGTTGCATACTCATAGCCTCTGTAACCCTTTTGCTCAGGTTTCGCTCCGTTTTTCGCTAAGAATTTGTCTACAAACGCATCAATTTCCTTTGTCGTAATGCCGGGTTGAATTAAGGTAGCTAGCTGTTGATGACAAGAGGCTAATAACTTGCCCGCCTCATGCATAAGTGCAATTTCACGTTCTGTTTTTAAATTAATCATACTGCAGTCCTCCCTAAATACATACTAATACTTCTCTCTCCTTGGAGACAAGCATACCGAAAATGTATTTTATAAAAATATATGATAGGAGGGAGAAACCGTTCCTCTTTAGCCGTTTTATAAAAAAAGAAAACAGGACACGTTCCTATTTTCTTTTTTACACTTATTCATATCGAATACGGGATAAACCTGCAGTAAAAAACACTGCGGCAAAAGCGAGTAAAATACCCGCATATATTGCAATATCTGCTACATTTCCACCGCGCGCAATGAGCTCTGTAAAGCCGCGCATCGCCCATGTCTGCGGAACAAATTCTGCAATTCGCTGCATAAAAACTGGCTCAATCTCTAGCGGCCAGTACACACCAGATATCATACAGGTGCTAACGACTACGATATTTCCAATTGCCGATTGCTGTTCTGACGTTTTAACAATACCAGCTATAAATAACGCAAGACCTACAATCGCTAACAGCAGAGCAGAAACGAGAACGATATTACCGAGCACATTCCCCCATGCTACATGGAAGATAAGATTGGTAAGTACCATTAGCATTCCGAACTGAATCCAACCGAGTACGAAGAAGGAAAGAATATACCCCCCTAATATTTGTGCTTTTGAAACAGGGGTACTCATCATTCGATACCACACACCATTTTTACGTGCTTCCAAAATTGTACCGGTAGCAATCATCATCACAATCATAACGAACAGAATCGAAAAGCCAGCAGAACGGCCAGACATATTGCTTAAATTTGCATCTTGTTTCCCTTTCGTTACCGTTTCCCTTTGTAAGGTAATCGGCTTTGCTATCGATTCATTAGCTAGCTTATCATACATAATAGGCCAAGATTCACCGCTATATGTACTCCAAGCTTTCGAAGCACTGAAACGCATTTCAACCGAAGTAAGATCCTCTTGTAATGATTGCTGCACGGCCGATATAGTAGTGAATTCAGGGGTATGTTCCAGCTCAATTTCCTTTTTTCCTCCGCTTGCTATACGATCTTGAAATCCCTTTGGAATCGTAAGCATCCCGTCAACCTTTTTATTATTCAGAAAGTCAGTAGCCTCTTGCTTTTGTAATAACGAAACATTCAGTAATTTATTTTTTGTAATCGTTTCATAGTATGACTTCGAAACAACAGATTGATCTTCATCCACAACAACTAGCTTCATACGGGTGTCTCCCGTATTCCCAAGTAAACTTCCAAAAATGAGTGTAAAGACAAGTGGCAAAGCAAACATAACCAAATAACTTTGCGGTTTTTTCAATAATCGCATCAGTTCAAACTGACAAATGGCAATCACTTGTTTCATTCTTTATTCCCTCCTACCGCGCCTGTAAACGCCATGTTCCTAAAATAAGCGAAACGAATCCTATAATAAGAAGAATGGCGAATGTAGGAAATAGATCTTGCCACGCAATTCCTCCCATAATGTCAAGAAAACTAATTAATGCCCATTTATTCGGCGCAATGTTCGCAATCATCTTTAACGTATCAGGAAATGCATCAATGGGAAGCATCGATCCTCCTAGTAGAGCAAATAACTGAATTCCAACGCCGCTTATCGTATCGGCTGTTTTTTCACTTTGAATCATACCTGCTACGAGCATGGATAATCCAGATACACATATGGAATACGAAAAACCAACAGCCCCAACTTGGAGAAAGTTATTTCCCCAGTTCACACTGAAAAGGTAGTGTGTACCCATAACAAAAATCACAAATTGGATAAATGAAAATAGTAAGGTTCCAATGAATTTTCCGGTTAAAATGGAGAAAATGCTAGTCGGTGTGCTCATTAGTCTTGCCAATGTTTCTGTGGAACGCTCAGCAACAATCATCTTCGCTCCAACGGATATATTAAATAATAAGAACATAACACCCATTCCAACTGCGTAATATTGCATAGATGATACACTCTTCTTACCGGAAGTCTTTACAGTTATCCCCGCTTTTTCATTTGCAATGTCTGATAGTTGCTTACTAATATCCTTCGCAACATTGCCTAGATTCATAGTTCCTGTCATAACGGGTGTCGACTTTGCTAAATCATTCACAACCACATTCGTTGCAAGAGAAATGGATTGCACACGTTGTGAAAAGGAACGAATAACCGTCTCAGTAATCGATGATTGCAACGTCTTGCCAG
>NZ_JBXKMX010000091.1:0-6175 GCF_056992975.1 Ectobacillus sp.
GACATCACGTTTTTAACAAATGTGCCTAGTCAGTAAGGGGGAAGTTGATGTTCAAAAGCCCAATTGAATATGTGAATGAGCTCATTCATGGTTTAATGAGTGATATTGCAAATGCTGCCTTTAGCTGGCTTTCTATCTATTTATTTGCACCGACAGATTTAACGCGCTATCCTTATGTATCCGAAGCATATCATATAGTCCTTATGATTTCGGTAACGATTGGGGGCGTATTTTTCGTATTTAATCTGATTAAGATTCTTGTTGATAAAGTGGGCGGCTATAGTCAGCGTGGCTATCAAGAGGTAATTGTAAAAACATTTCTTGGAGGAACAGTAGCGATGCTTGCACCATTCCTATTAAAAGACGTGTTTCTGCCAATTAATAACGCAATTGTAGAAATTTTTTTAAATAAAGGAATTCGAGTAGAAACGTTCTCGAAATTTGTGACCATTCCCGGGGCAGGAGCAACGTCTTTATTACTTGCAGGGTTAGGTATGGCAATCATTTTTCTCCTACTTGCGATTCAGTATGTGATTCGAACGGTAGAGTTACTTATCTTATTCATTATGAGCCCGCTTGCGGCATGGTCCATTGTAAATGAAGAAATGAATATATGGAGCATTTGGTGGCGAGAAACAATTGCAACTGTATTTACACAAAGCTTACAAATTATGATTATATGGATATCGATTAATAGTATGGGCGATGCGAATACATTACAAGATTTTGTTATTGGATTTGGATTTATGGTATTTTGCCTAACTGGGCCTAGTTTTTTACGAAGATTTCTTTACAGCACAGGGGCGGGGAGAAAAGCTGCAAGTGCAGCTGGTAGTACGGGCAAAACGATTATTTTGAGGTATGTTACAACGAAACTTTTGAAGTAAATACATATTAGATTTGAAACGGGAATAGGAAAAAATGTTCATCCTTGTATTTTTTGCAAGACTGGACTTTTTTATTGTGGACGAGCAAATTAGAGGGGCATGTGGGAGATATTTATTTTCGCAAGCCGTTTTCACGCATTCTTACATAAGTATTAATATTTTATGAAATTTTATTGTTTTTCACCCATTTGTAGTGTAAAAGTTGTATCATTTTTTTAATACAATTTAAAGAAATGTTTTGTATGATGGACATATGCACAGAACGAAGAGGTCGAAGGGAGATGACCTACATGTTGACAATCCTAAAAAAGGCGCTCGTTGTCATTATTACGGTTTGTACGTTTGGCATTGTTACGCCGCCAGCTGTTTTATTAGATCCAGCAAAGACGGATAAATCCAAAGTAAATGTAGAGCAAGCCCCGCAAGCTCAAGCTCTAGTAGAAGAAAAGGCTGATGAATTTTCAGCTGCGTCATTCGTGACTTATGTAGTCTCCGAAGCAGATAGACAATCAAAAGAAAAATTTGGATCAAAAATCAGCCCTGTAATTGCTACAAAATTTGATCAAACGATTTTACCAAAGGTGACCGATACAATTACAACGTTTGCAGAGAGTCAATCTCCACAATCTTTTTCCTACCTAGCAGTATCTCAATACCCTAAAGGCGGGGAAAATGAAAAAATTATGCATATTTACGATTCGCGTACAAACGAAGACCTATTACGATTTCACGTAAGACGGGATCATCCACCTAAAGATGGTTATTATTTTGATTTTCATTACCATATGGCAAATGATAATTTTGTTGCTCACCACGAACTAGGAAAAATATATTGGGGTAAAAATCAACCTCCGCAATGGTTATCATAAAAGGTAAGAGAATGTCTCTTGCCTTTTATTTTGTCAGTATATGTTGTAAAGTAGAACAAGCAAGTTGCAATTGAGGAGGGTTCTACAAATGAAACAATATTTACAACTCATGCAGGATATTTTAGATAATGGGACATTGAAGGGCGATCGAACTGGTACAGGAACGATTTCGTTATTTGCTAGACAAATGAGATTTGATTTGTCTGAAGGATTTCCGGTCGTTACAACGAAAAAATTACATCTTCGTTCCATTATCTATGAACTTCTTTGGTTTTTAACAGGTGATACCAACATCTCCTATTTAAAAGAAAATGGTGTTTCGATTTGGGATGAGTGGGCCGATGAAGAAGGAAATCTTGGACCTGTCTATGGTAAGCAATGGCGTGCATGGGAAACGAAGGATGGGAAAGTTATCGATCAAATTTCCGAAGTCATTCAACAAATTAAAACGAATCCGAATTCCAGACGTTTGCTAGTAAGCGCATGGAATGTGGGCGAGATTGATAAGATGGCGTTGCCGCCTTGTCATTATTCGTTTCAATTCTACGTTGTGGACGGGAAACTTTCTTGTATGCTAAATCAGCGTTCAGCGGACTTTTTTCTAGGGGTCCCATTTAATATTGCAAGTTATGCATTGTTGACACATATGATTGCACAGCAATGTGATCTTGAAGTAGGGGAATTTATTTGGTCAGGGGGAGATGTCCATTTATATACAAATCACATCGAACAAGCCAAGCTCCAGCTTACTCGTACACCATATCCTTTACCAAAATTGGTTATTAAGAGAAAGCCATCCTCTATCTTGGATTATACGTATGAAGATTTTGAATTAGTAGGTTATGAATCACATCCAAGTATTAAAGCAAAAGTTTCGGTATAAATAACAAATAAGGCCACTGAAAAAGTGCTTTTTTCAGTGGCCTTATTTGTTTATGAATGAGGAATGTAAAAATTCAGCTCGGATTGAGCCCGCGCACAGGAAAAAGAGTACTTGCGGTACCAAATTTCCGCACCAAACCTATATTTCGAATTCTACACTTTATTTCTTTCGTTGTAGAACACAAAAAGTATGTGGGTACTGATTTTTTTCATCCATGATGCCTTCTTCTTGTGTTACAAGATCCCATTCCTCGCTGTTATAGGCCGGAAAATACGTATCACCTTCAAAAGAGTGATGAATAAATGTTATGTACATTTTGGAAACGAACGGGAAAAACTGCTTGTAAATTTCAGCCCCTCCAAAAATAAATACCTCTCTTGTATCATGTTGAAAGGCTGTAACAACTTCCTCTACGGAATGCATAACAACACATCCTGGAATGAAAACATTCAGGTCTCTCGTTAATACAACATTTAGTCGGTTGGGAAGTGGTTTTCCTATTGATTCAAAATTCTTTCTTCCCAGTACAATAATATTGGAAGTGGTGAGCGCTTTAACCTTTTTTAAGTCATTTGATAAATGCCAAGGTAATGTATTATTTTTACCGATAATTCGATTTTCATCCATTGCTACAAGTATAGAAAACATAAAGTAATAAGCTCCTTTGAGGGAAATAATCATATTCTACCCAAGTATACATGAAAAAAGAAAAAAAACGAAAGAGGAAGCATAATAAAATTAAACTTTCCACTTTCGTTTATACTACCAGCTTTTGTTTGAATGAATAATCATTCATGATTTCTGTGATGAATAACGTTATTGCGTTAAAATTTTCACTTGAACGTTACGAACCCCCCATTGATTCATTCGTTCTTTATCATTCATAAATATATCGATATGATTCCCTTGAATCGCACTACCTGTATCAATTGCTTTAGCAAAGCCATATCCCTCGACCCATACGGAACTTCCAAGTGGAATAATAGCTGGATCTACCGCAATTATCTTTGCGTTTGGATTATCGGTTAGACTATAACCAGTTTTCGTTAGCACTTTTCCTTGGTATGTACCGCCGTTTTCAACAGGATCGGCTGAATAAGCAGTTGCCTTAACGGTAACAGTACGAACGGTAGCAGATTCGTCACGAGAGGAAAATGAGATTCCCGCTTGTTCTAATTTATGATCTGCATCCTGTAGCTGCTGCGTGGTTTCCTTTATTTCAGTATCCTTATCCTGAATGTTATGCTGTAGCTGATCTTTTTGTTGGGTTAAATCCTGTATCCTTCGTTCTAAATCTTCGTTTTTTTGTTGCAATTCGTTTTGTACTTCTTGGTGCTGTTGCTTTGCTCCTTCGTATTGACTTTGCACGGTCGCTGTTGCCCCTCCAAACCCTACGGCAATTATAAGAGTAGGAACCATTCGAATCGACAAAAATCGTTTTACAATCTGCAATAGCATCACCTTTCACATGGGATTTATTACCTTAATGTATATTAAGGATAGGCGATGTAATAAAGGCTCGCAAGTAAAGTAATAGAATTGTTAAGGCAATGTTAATTGAGTCATGAAGGTGTAATAAAACTGATTATTCGGATGTTGAAGATGATAGGAAGTTGTCGAATTTATAATTTGTAGCATACGTAAGGCATGTTTTATGTTACAAATGCTAATAATAAAAAGGACAAGATCTTATAGTTGACAATCATTTTTCATTTTTATATACTAGCTAACGTAATGTAAGTAGATTATTTTTTACTTATATTTCTTAAATTTAAGATAATTTTTAATTAGAAAAAGGAGCAAACAACATGACGAAATTACTTTATATTACTGCAAATCCAAATCCTGCAACAATCTCTTATGGTAAGGCTGTTGGCGAAGAATTTATCAAAGCATATAAAGAAGCAAACCCTAGTGATGAAGTTGTAACTGTTGATTTATTTGCAACAAATGTACCTTTGATTGATGGTGATGTATTGGCTGCATGGGGAAAATTAGGTGCAGGTACTGCATTTGAAGAACTTAGTGCTCTTCAACAAGAAAAAGTTGGTGCAATGACTGCAAATCTTGAACAATTTAAGAGCGCAGATCGTTATGTATTTGTAACACCAATGTGGAACTTTAGCTATCCACCAGTTGTGAAAGCATACATTGATAACCTTTCTATTGCTGGACAAACATTTAAATATACTGAAAACGGACCTGTAGGATTACTAGAAGGCAAAAAAGCGCTTCATATTCAAGCTACTGGTGGTGTATATTCTGAAGGACCTGCAGCTGGTTATGACTTTGGACGTAATCACTTAAAAGCAGTGTTAGGTTTCATGGGTGTTACAGATGTTGAATATCTAGCTGTTGAAGGTATGGCTGCAACTGCTGATAAAGCACAAGAAATTAAAGCACAAGCTATTGAAGCAGCAAAAAACTTAGCAAAAAACTGGTAAACACATAACGCTTTAAACGTCGTAAATCACGTGCCTACTTAGCTCCGAAGTGATTATTTGGAAAAGTAGGTTAACATGACGATACATCACAAACAGAGGATGGTAGGTAAGAAGGTAGAAACCTTTCTTACCTACCATCCTCATTTTGATTTTTTCTTCTTTTTCTAAGGAGAGTCTTGTATAATAAGACTCGAATGTATGAAATTTGGGGGTTTATTATGATTCGTACTATATTTGCTGCTATAGGAATAATTTTTCTTGTTTTAAAGACCATACCGAGTTTAGTTCGTTTTAAGAAGCTACCCGATACTCTTTCTACAGAAGAGAGAGATCGAATCATTCATCAAACACCGAATTGGTTTGGACAAGGGATGATACAAATAACAGGCTCAAAGGTAGATGTGAAGGGACTTGAACGCATTCCCAAACATCAAGCTGTTCTTTTTGTGAGCAATCACCAGAGTAACTTCGATATTCCACTTTTAATGGGGTATTTGCAAACTCCGCTTGGATTTATTTCGAAAGCAGAGATGCAGAAATTACCTATTGTGAAAGACTGGATGACGCTTATGAATAGCGTATTTATGGACCGAAGTAATCGAAGACAGTCGTTACAGGCAATTAAGGATGGTATACAAAATTTGAAGGCTGGACATTCTCTTGTTATTTTTCCGGAAGGAACAAGAAGTAAGGGGAAAGACATGGGAGAATTTAAGTCTGGTAGTTTTCACTTGGCCGTTAAATCGGGTGTACCAGTTGTACCGATTACAATTAATGGAACGTATAACATTTTAGAAGCAAATAATAATCGGGTACAACCTGCTAACATTACGTTAACAGTTCATGAACCGATTTATGCAAAGCAATATCAGGACATGGATATGAATGAATTAGCGCGCTATTGTCGTGAAATTATTGAATCAAACAAATGATAATGTTTTGAAACAAGCTAGTACAAAAGGACTAGCTTGTTTCAATTTTTCTTGCGTTTATAATAAATAAATTAAAACGGCAAAGAAATGAGCAGTTGTCCCTAATAGTACGAATATATGCCAAACCATATGATGGTATTTAAATCCTCTCCAAACATAA
>NZ_JBXKMX010000092.1:0-12953 GCF_056992975.1 Ectobacillus sp.
GCTACTTGCGAAACCATCATCTGTTGTTTTCTCATTACGTTTTGCTTACCAAGCAGTACTTCCTTCCCTTTGTTTGTCACATACAAGACGGGAAATTGACTTCCTGTAATACCTATATATTGTTCAGATGTTAGAAAATCAACAAAGTCCATAATGTCTTTCGTTGATTTCTGTTTGAGTATTCCGTATGTAGAGAGATTATCAAATCCCAGTTCCCGTACTTTTTTATTTGCAGAACCTGCTAGTACCTGGCTAATCACAGTTTTTCCAAATCGTTCTCCCATCCGTATCATACAAGATAGTATCATTTGTGCTTCTGTCGTTACATCAATGGAACTACGCGTATCTGTACAATTGCTACACCTACCACATGGAGATACGTCCGATTCACCGAAATATTGTAAAATATATGCTTGTAAGCATCCCTCCGTATAGCAATAGTCTTTCATCAACTGTAACTTGTTTAAATCCTGTTCTTTACGTTCCTCATTGTGGGATTGTTCAATTAAAAATCGTTGAAGCTGTATATCCTGTGCCCCATATAACAAAACACATTCACTGTCCAGACCATCACGCCCAGCTCGTCCTGCTTCTTGATAATAGCTTTCCATATTTTTCGGCATTTGATAATGAATAACATACCGTACATTGGATTTATCAATTCCCATACCAAATGCATTGGTTGCTACCATAACGGTTATATCATCTTGTAAAAACGCTTCCTGCGATGCAATGCGTGCAACGTCTGTCATTCCTGCATGATATTTTCCTACTTGTATCCCCTGTTTTTCCAGATATTCATAAACATGATTTACTTCTTTTCTTGTGGCAGCATATATAATTCCAGCTTCTGTTTTATTCTTCTTTACATAATCTGTTACATACTTGATACGATTTTGTCCTTTTACAATTTTGAAGGATAAATTTTCCCTTTCAAATCCTGTAATTACTGTATGCTCTGACGGTATATTTAACAATTGACAAATATCTTCTCTTACTTCAGGTGTAGCTGTTGCAGTCAAGGCAAGAACGGTAGGTTTGTTAGAAAATTGTTGTAGAAACGTTTGGATTTTTACGTAACTTGGACGAAAGTCATGTCCCCATTGTGAAATACAATGGGCTTCATCCACAGCAATTAGCGAGATTGAAAGCTTTTGGAGTTCTTCCATGAATGAAGGAGATTCCAATCGTTCTGGGGCTATATATAAGATTTTATAATCACCATGCTGCATACGATGCATACGCTCTTTGGCATTTTCAAATGTTAACGTACTATTTAAATAGGTTGCTGGTATGCCAACTTGTTCTAAACTATCTACTTGATCTTTCATTAATGAAATAAGCGGTGATATAACGAGGGTTATGCCAGGAAGTAAAAGAGCAGGTATTTGATAACAAATTGATTTCCCGCCACCTGTTGGCATAATCCCTGCTGTATTTTCCCCAGCCAACACACGTTCAATAATCTGTTCTTGACCTACGCGGAATGATTCATATCCGAAGTATTGTCGTAAATAACTACTAGCTTTTGTAGACACGCACTATTCCCTCCATTCTACTTGTATTATAGCATATAGAATGAAGTGGCTGTCCCTTACATAAAAAAGGCACTTCACTTATGATACATGAAGTGTCTCTTCTAGTTTGAATAGAATCATAATTATAACTTCCATAATTTTGAGAAGGAAATGAGGCTGAGTAAATTTACATTGTTAGCTTTTCCATTTTCCTTTACTTTAGATGAAAATGTAATCAAAAATTCTTCCCAAATGACACCCACTACTTTCTTAGATGCTGGAATTTCCTTTATCGTTTGAATCGTAAGATGGATTGCCTCCTCCAAATGGATTAGTGCCTTCTTTAATTGATCAATAATTTGTTCGTCTCGATTTTCCATCTTACTTCTCCTCCATTATTCCTGTCTATTGATACATTCGCTCGTCACAACTCGGTTCAATTTCTGCTTCACACTCGATAGCAGTTTGTTTGTCTAATTTCTTTTTAATACGTTCGAATTTTACCTCTGCCACCATATCCTCCATACCTTCTTTTGCAGATACAATCCAATACTTCGTTTGCTTTGATAAATCTCTCGCTAAAGGTCGCAATGCTTTTTTCGCAATGGGAATAACAGCTGATGCTGCAATGAGTAAGGCAGAACCAATAATGATGCGTTGTGCATATTTTTGTAGCATATGTAACCTCCAATCAGTATGGCTAACGTCCATCATTCGGCAGGCTAACGAATGATGGAGCACTGCCACCATTTGAATTAATAAGAGTAGCATTAAGCTGCCGTCAAACTTGGACTTGTCAGCATAGTAGGTTGACGGTGTTTCAACATCCTTGTAACAGGCTTTGCAATAATTGCTGCGCCGCTAGCTATGACAAAAATCGGAATCCACGCCCTAATCGGCAATGCAGCCGTTTGAAACACAGATGATAACGTCGGAATATAAATGGCTGCTAAAAGTGATATTCCTGATATACCAAGCGCACCTATCAAGAATTTATCTTTTGACCATTCTTTAAAACTAGCTTGTCTCCATGAGAAGGTTTGTACCAATTGACCAGCAACTAAAGCTGAAAACGCAGTCGTTTGAGCTACAGCTAACGGCAATCCAGCAGCTAAGCTTGTCACAAACAATCCGATTGATCCAGCACCTAATAAGATCCCTCTTGCTATAACTTGCGAATATAGCTCTTTATCTGCGATGCCTTGTCTTTTTATTTGTGCGCTTTGATTTCCGGGATTGATGGCTAATACCATTGCTGGCAGTGCATCTGTTAATAAATTCATTAACAGAATTTGAACGGGTATAATTGGTAAAGGCAATCCAGCAATGACCGCTGTACTTGTCACAATGATTTCTGCTAAGTTCCCACTTAGTAAGCAACCAAGTGCGTTTCTAATATTACCTATGATACTTCTTCCTTCTTTTACTCCGTCAATAATGGAATTAAAGCCGTCATTTTTTAAAATAACATCAGCGGCCTCTTTCGTAACTTGAGTTCCCGATACTCCCATTGCAATGCCGACATCTGCCTGCCTAATCGCGGGTGAATCATTGACACCATCCCCGGTCATAGCTACAATCTGACCTGCCTCTTGTAATGTGGCGATAATTTTCAGCTTATGCTCTGGAGAAACTCTGGCGAAAATTGCGACATTATTTATGTTCTGGAGCAATTCCTCATCGGATAATTCATCTAATTCAGCGCCTGTCATAATTGTTTGGGATTCATTCCATATTCCTATATTTTTGGCTATAGCTAATGCCGTCTTAGGATGATCACCCGTTATCATGATGGGTTTGATTCCAAGATTAATACATTCCTTTACACTCAGCCCTACATCATCTTTTGGAGGATCCATCATCCCTATCATTCCGACATAAATTAAGTCTTCATCGTAACCATCGTAGCAGCCGTCTAATGGCTTTTCATTTAATGGGCGGTAAGCAAACGCTAATACACGCAAGGCTTGCTCAGCAAACTCATCGTTTTGCTTTAAAATTTCAGTTTGAATTTCCTCTGTTAATGGGTATATCTTCCCATTTTTTTGAAAAGTTGAACATCGCTCCAACACTTTTTCAATCGACCCTTTTGTCATGAGGTAGCACGTCTCTTGCTCGTTCTTATCTTCTGTACAAACAACGCTCATTTTTCTATCTTTTGAATCAAACGGCACTTCGTGAACACGCTTCCAATGTAGATGATCGTGTAACCACTTCGCTCTTTTTCCAGCTAATGTCAAGATGGCTCCTTCCGTTGGATCGCCAATTATTTTCCAATCATTATCCTGCTTTTCGAGTTTCGAGTTATTACATAACATTCCTATCATAAGGAGTTGATTTAATTCTTCACACTCATGTTCTTCCCCTTTACTATTACATATTTTCCCTTCAGGACAATATCCTGTACCTGTCACATCATAAATGGAGTGAACAGTTGCAACTTTTTTTACCGTCATTTCATTTTTAGTTAACGTGCCAGTTTTATCTGAGCAAACTACTGTAATTCTTCCTAACGTTTCAAGAGATGAAAGCTTGCGAACAACCGTATTTTTCTTTGCCATGCGAAGAATTCCAGCTGTTAATGCAATGGTGATGGTAACAGGCAAGCCCTCCGGAATAGCAGAAGCAGTGAGGGCTACCGATGTAACACCCAGCTGACCAATCGGCATTCCTCTTAGAAGCCCAGCAATAAAGACAAAGCCACCCGCAACTAAAGCAACTTTCATAAATGTTTTACTAATGGAAGTAATTTGTTTTTGAAGTGGTGTCTCTTCCTTTTTTTCTTCCGTTAACATGGTTAACACATGTCCCATTTCAGTACGATTCCCTGTTTCAACAACTATACCTTTTAATTTCCCACGTGTAATATGAGTACCTAAATATAATAAATTACTTCGATCACCTAACGCGGTCTGTTCCCCGATTGATGCAGAATCTTTTGTTATAGGTAACGATTCTCCTGTTAATGACGATTCATTAACTTCTACATTCCAATTTTCTAGTATTCGAATATCTGCAGGTACGCGGTCTCCTGCTTCTAATAAAATAATGTCGCCAGGTAACAACTGAGCTGCCTCGATTTCTTGTTTGGCTCCTTCTCGTATAACGAGGCAAGCAGGCGGAACAAACTTAGTTAACGTATCCACGGCCTGCTCTGCTTTTCTTTCTTGCATCGTACTTATGCCTGCATTAAAGAGAAGAATGGATCCCATAATAATACCATCAAAAAAATGTCCACTCACTATACTAAGCAAGGCGGTCGTACCTAATATAACGGTAGTAAATTCTTTGAATTGTCCCAGATAGCCATAGATCCAATGAGGCTTAGCCTTACGGCGGAGTTCATTTTTTCCGTACTTTTCATAGGCAACCTTTATTTTTTCTTGAGATAAACCAAGGCTTGTATTACTTTTGAAAAATGCTAGTACTTGTTCTCCATCCATTGCATGCCATTTTATTTCTTTCTCACTATTTTCTGAAATAGGAGGAATAGAGGGAACGTTTCGTCGTAAGTTGTTTTCAGACCAGCGTTGGGAGCGGGACATAAATACTAAACTTAAAGCATCTCCGACCAATGCAAGTAAAGGTGCTTGTACGATACAAGATGCGGCAAGAATAGAACCAACAACATTCCAAACTTTGGTCGTCCTACCATACATATCAACCCGTTTGCTTACTTGTTTTGCTAACATAAGAGTATGGCATACAGAAGAGAATTGCGAAACAGTAACAGAAGGATAATGTGATACAATCGCATCACTTCGATTTATCATTTGGTTTAGAACAAACAACACTTCTTCTCTTTTCTTTGGAAATGACTGAGCCTCTTCTATAATAGAAAGTTGATAGCTAGTTTGATCTACGTTTTGAAGATTTACATTTATTGAATTTCGTAAAAATGAAATGGATACGCCGTTATCTCTAAGTTGATTCAAGGTTTCAATATAATCAGATCGAATTGTATTGTTTTCAACTACTATAGCAGCATCATCAAATACGACCTGTTTCACTCTCGCTAGTTGGTGAAACGAGCCATTTAGTGGAACAAATAGATTTTCCTCTCGCACTATCTGCTCAGCTTGCTTCCAAGTATATTCAGTTGAAATGGTAATAGGACGAGGATTGGCAGCAAGTAAGATTGCAAATGCAGTTAACGGATTACGCGTTATTGCGAAACTAACAACCGCAGCACTAAAACCAGCTACGTTCATTAATCGACTATAGCGTTCTATTTCAGGAGCTACATACGTTTGATCAATTACATCCTCATCTAAACTTTTTTGTCGTTTCCAATTTATATACTGCAACATACTTAAACCAGCAAGTACGACTAGATTTTCTCTTACTAAAGCCAGTGTTAGGGCACTTACACCTAAGATAAAATCTACAGGTATCCCTTTTCGTTTCTGTAATGCTTGCAGGCCCTGTTTAATAAATGGATATCCAGTTCCAATTGCAAGTATTCCACTTATATAAAAAGGAAACGGATGCCTAGCAAAACTAGATCGTCCGAAAAGCAGTTGTTTTATCCCCAATACTCCCAATCCACCTATTGATAAAGCGAGTGGTAACGGGACTTTCTCCCGATCATCGGTAGAATTTATACTTCCGTCGTCGCTTAAACTAGGCTCTTTTGCATAACGCCCAAGCCAAGCTACGTTAGAACTATGATTACTGTCAACACTTGCAGCTATTTCCGCAAAGGCGTTCTTTTGCATATGTGTTTCTTCTACTGACATTGCCTGTATACATTTTTGAAAAAGAACGTCTTCAAACTTGTGTAGATAGAGATTAATAATGGCAAAAGGTAATTGACCCTCATCATATATAAGCAAAATATTACCTGTTATTACATTTGCTGAAGCAAACACTACACCGTCAATAGTTGAAAAAATAGCTTCGAATTTCTCCTTTACATAATGATTATCTCTTAATCCGTATACTTGTGTTCGAATTCTCCCAGGCAAGACAGACTTGGGATCCGTTTTATATAATGTATCCTGCATGGAACATTCTCCTTCTACTAGAAATTTTTTCGTAATATCTTGTTATTTAACTCCCTAGCTTATGACAATGATACAAACAATATAACGATTGCTACACTCGAACTTAATTCATACATCGTAGTATGAACAATAAGCTTCTTAGATATACAGAAAAACATTCATACAATATTGCTTGTATGAATTACAACAATTTAGGAAACGATTAACTTAAATATAAAGAGAAAGGTGAGATTTCCCTATGTTAAAACGATTATTTAATAATCCAGTTGGTCTTATTTTAACGTCAGCTACCTTATTACTTGTACTATCACCAGAGGCAAGACGCGGTACTAGAAAACTTCTTGTTAAAGGAGCAGGAACCGTTCTTGCACTCGGAACCCAAATGAAGGAAGCTACTACTGGTGCTGTAAAACAGATAGGCTCTATTGTAGAAGATGCAAAATTAAAACAAGATGATAGAAACCTCCCTAATCTAACAAAAAGCGTACAGGATACTGGACAAGCAATGAAAGATGGTATCGACACAATCGTTCAAAAGACAAAGGCCGCTTTTAGTGACTTAGGAGCAAGCAAAGAACGAGATCTACAAACTGAGCAAAATCAAGCTGAATTACATGCTTATAATGTGCTGGACAATGATAAAATCAAAGAAAAATTAAATGAAATTGAAAATCAACTACATTAATTACATGAAAAAGAGAGAGCCTTTCCAAGTGCTCTCTTCTTTATTTAGGATTCGGTTCCAATAAATTGTTTCTGTATGGTAGATATTTCTTCCGTTTCGTTTTCACTTCTATTAAAAAGAACTTTTCCTGTTTGCCATCCTACAAACGAGCCAATTCCATCACCAACCATACCTCCGATAATCGATCCAATAATGGTACCTACTCCTGGGAAAATGGATGAACCTAGTATAGCTCCATATTCAATACCTGCCATTGTTCCTATGGAACCAATTACATTTTTTGAAGTGTACGCTGCATATTTTTGCTTACTGATTTGTCCCTCTGACACAGCTTTCGTATCTTGAATTTGTGAAATTCCACCCGTGATAACACCTGTCCATATGGAAGCTTCGTTAAACATTACATTATCCTCCCTTTTAAATAGTCTATACTATTAAGATGAACGAACCCTTTATGAAATATGCTTCTTTTTTATGCGGTCTACAGTGTAAACCATAGGCTGCATGTTCTTGTATTGACCAGCCCTGAAAAAGTTGATAAAATCGATGTAATATTTAGAATTTGCCGCGATGATCGTTATGGGTAATACTATAACAGGAGCAGCTTCTGGAGAGACTGCATACTGCAGCGCCGAAGGATTCACAATCTCAGGCAAAAGGACAGAAGAGTAACCGATCAAGCTTTTCGGTATTCTTTTTACTTATCTGAGATTGGAGGAAACTCCAATCTTTTTTATTTTCATTTTCCATGCATGGTTGAATAACAAATCAACACAGATTTCTACCAACATAAAGAGGTGAACATAGTGACACACAGAAGAGCAGTAGTTAGCGTAATTGGCAAAGATCAGGTTGGAATTATTAGTAAGGTGACTCATGTGTTAGCAGAGAATCATGTAAATATTTTAGATATTAGTCAGACCATATTACAGGATTTTTTCACAATGATGATGATTGTAGATGTATCGACCCTTGAAGATTTAGCAACGCTGCAAAATCAATTTGACAGGATTAGTGAAAATATGGGATTAAAAATCAACATTCAACTTGAAGAAATCTTTCACGCCATGCACCGCGTGTAACGTATATCTCAGATAGTGTAAGAGCAACTACCCTTACACTTGATACAACAGAGGAGAGAAACATATGGCTATTGCACTTGATGAAATGCTAGAAACAATCCAAATGGTTCAAATGGAGAATTTAGATATACGGACTGTTACAATGGGAATTAGCTTACGTGATTGTGCAGATTCTGACTTTAACAAGATGAATACCCGTATTTATCAAAAAATAACCACTTATGCAAGTGAATTAAAAACAGTTGCTGAGGAAGTTGAACGGGAGTATGGTATACCAATTATTAACAAGCGAATTTCCATTACCCCAATTGCTGAAATACTAGGAAATGCAACCGTGCAACAAACTGTAGAACTAGCAAAAACACTTGACAGGGCTGCAACCGAACTAGGTGTTGACTTTATAGGAGGATTTTCAGCACTTGTACATAAGGGAATTACAAAAGGTGACCAAACGTTGCTTGATGCACTCCCAGAAGCATTAAGTGTAACACAGCGCGTATGCTCATCTATTTCAGTCGCTACTACTCGAACAGGAATCAATATGGACGCAGTTCGTAAAGTAGGCGAAATCATAAAGGAAGCTGCTGAGCGTACCAAAGATGAAAATGGAATTGCTTGCGCAAAGCTCGTTGTTTTTTGTAATCCGGTTGAAGATAATCCCTTTATGGCAGGTGCATTCCACGGTGCTGGGGAGGGAGAAGTTGTATTGAACGTTGGGGTAAGTGGTCCAGGAGTCGTTTTACATGCATTAAAACGATACCCAGATGCGGATCTTGGCGAAGTAGCTGATATCATCAAAAAAACAGCTTTTAAAATTACTCGTGCTGGAGAATTGATCGGACGAGTTGTAGCAAAAAGACTTGATGTACCATTTGGAATTATGGATTTATCTCTAGCACCTACAAATGCTATAAACGATAGTGTCGCTGAAATATTAGAAGAAATCGGACTTGAACGTGTAGGGACTCACGGAACGATAGCGGCTCTTGCTCTTATGAATGATGCAGTCAAAAAGGGTGGTGCAATGGCAAGCTCTTACGTCGGCGGATTAAGCGGTGCTTTTATTCCAGTTAGTGAAGATAACGGGATGATTCGTGGAATTATTGATCAATCTTTAACGTTGTCTAAACTAGAAGCGATGACTTGTGTCTGTTCCGTAGGACTTGATATGATTGCGATAACAGGTGATGTCTCCCCTTCTACCCTATCTGCAATGATAGCAGATGAAGCTGCAATTGGGATGATAAACAAAAAAACCACAGCCGTTCGTGTTATCCCGGTTCCAGGTAAGAAAGAAGGCGAAATGGTGGAATTCGGCGGACTTCTTGGACGTGCTCCTGTTATGGGCATAAATCCATTCAGCTCTGCGAAACTTATTCAACGAGGAGGAAGGATTCCAGCTCCTCTACAATCATTAATCAACTAAGAAAAGCAAAGGCAGAAGCCTTTGCTTTTCTTAGTTATGCTCAAGACTCGTAGATGTTTGATATTTTTTTTGAGAAGCAAAGATTAGGGGATATCCAATCAATAATAAACATACGATCAGCGATATAACTCCTATCCATTTGTAATTTGTCCAGAAGACTCCTCCAAGCGAACCAACTAAACTAGATCCAATGTAATATAGCAATAGATATAAAGAAGAAGCTTGTGATTTATTTAATTCCGCTCTAGCCCCTACCCATGAGCTAGCAATGGAGTGGCTCCCAAAGAATCCGAACGTGAAGATCGTTATCCCGAATAATTTAATTATAAAATTAGGAATCAATGTCAGGAGTGCTCCGCAAATCATAATGCACAATGATACTTTTAACGTAATTGAACGACCGTATTGATCGGCTTTCTTTCCCATGTACATAGAACTATATGCCCCCCCTACATTCACAAGAAACAAAAAGCCAATGAGTGTTTGGCTTAAATTATAAGGAGGCTCCATGAGCATAAATCCCACGTAGTTATATAATGTAACATAGCTTCCCATTAATACGAATCCCATACATAGTAATGGAATTAATAATTTATTATCCAAATGAACCCGATAAGCATCTAATGCAGGCTTCCACTGAAACGATTGTTTCTTATGATTTGCAGGAGAAGGAAGTAGTTTCCAAAATAAGAGACTCATTACTATTGTGATGAGTCCAAGTATAGCAAGTGCAACCCGCCATGAATATAAATCAGTCAGGATTCCGGTCACGATTCTACCAACCATTCCTCCAATACTGGTTCCAGCTATATAAAGACCCATTATCTTTCCGATTCCACCTGGATGAAATTCTTCACTTGTATAGGCCATTGCAATAGCCGGAACACCTGCCACAGCAAGACCTAGAATACCCCGAAGAACAATAAGTGTACCATAATTTGGACTACATGCAGTGAAAAAACCTAGAACAGATGTAACAATCATGGATAAAATCATAATTTGCTTTTGACCAATTGCATCTGCTAACGGTGCTGCAAAAAGCATTCCAACAGCAAGAGCAACTGTAGATAAAGATAATGTTAAGCTTGCAGCTGTTGCAGAAATATGAAATTCTATTGCGAAAATTGGTAGAATAGGTTGTGTTGCATATAAGGTTGCGAATGATACAAATCCAGCTAGAAATAATGAAATACATGCGTTTTTATATTCCTTACTCCCTCTTTCAAAATATGTCATATAACTTCTCCTCTATTTCCAATCTAACTTTGTGGTATCTATGTTACTCTTTTCTTTTCCATGCGTCTAATTTATAATTTGCATTAATATGATGCGTATTTGTTATAAAGAAGATAGTAGGTGAACTTATATGGAATGGCACCAACTCGAAAATTTTATTGCCGTAGCGGAACTAAAGCATTTTACAAAAGCGGCCAAAAAACAAATGATTTCACAGCCGGCTTTAAGTCGATCCATTATCAAGCTTGAGCAAGAATTAGGAATTCCCTTATTTATTCGAGATGGGAGAACGATTACCTTAACTCGTTATGGAACAATATTTTTGGAAAAAGCACAACAAGCGCAGGCGCGAATTCGTGAAGGAATCGAAGAAATTCAGGAAGTCATTTCACCAGATGGAGGAGAAATATCTGTTGCATTCTTACATACACTAGGAGCGAATTTGATTCCTCAGCTCATTGTCGATTATAAAAAAATCTATCCTAATGTTACGTTTCTATTATTTGAAGGTGCCAACAATTATTTATTAGAGAAAGTTGAGAAGGGATTGGTTGATCTTTGTTTAACCTCCCCTCCCGTGCCAAGGGAGAATATTGAATGGGTAACCTTGACAACAGAACCGTTGTATCTTGTGGTCCCTCGTAATCACTATCTAGCTAACCAATCAAGTGTTTCTATCAGTACCTTAGAAAATGAAGATTTTATTTCTTTTAAAAAGGGATACGGATTACGTTATATTTTTGATCAAATGTGTACGCACCTTCAATTGAAGCCTACCATTACATTTGAGGGGGAAGAAGTTCCCACGATTGCTGGCTTTATAGCAGTTGGACTAGGAATTGCTGTATTGCCAAAGACAAAGGAATTAGATGAATCGAAGATGAAACTTTTACCAATTGATGATTATTCATGTAATCGTTCCATTGCAATCGCAACCTTATCTGATCATTACCTATCTCCTGCTACACGAAAATTTAAATCGTTTGTAATTGATTATTTTAATAAGTAAGTAACAAAAATATAAAGAGACTCTCCCAAAGTAAAAGAGTCTCTTTATAACAATCCATATTCTATAAAATTAATCTTCTATTTTTCTTACATCAACGATAACTTCAAGATTTTGCCTATCCGTCCCACGATAAATTCCCTTCATTGGGACAATATCGCTATAATCTCTTCCGTGTCCTAATTTCACATAGCGTTCATTGATATTTCCATTATTTGTAGGATCAAACCCTACCCATCCAATACTAGGAACAAATGCTTCTACCCATGCATGAGATGCTTGTGTAAAATCAGCTAGTCCTCCTTGTAAATCACTTACATAATGATACCCACTGACATACCTTGCGGGAATGTGAAGATATTTACAAATTGCTATCATTAAATGGGCATAGTCTTGACATACCCCTCTTTTCATTGTCAAAAAATCTGTCACAGTAGTATACACATGAGTTACCTGTGGATCATATGTAAAATAAGAATAAATCATAGCAGAAATCTGTTCAAGTAATTCATGTATACTTGTCAGTGGTTTAGAATTACGTATTTCTTCGGCAAAATTTACTATAGCAGGTGTAAGAGATATATAATTGGTCGTAGTTAAATATTCCGCATAATCATTTTGAAATTCTTCACTTCGAAGTACCTTCAATTCTTCTCTAAATGGAATGATTTGTGATTCCGTTCTTTCGATTTCATGCGTTACAACAATTGAATGAGCTTTAATTTCGATTTCTTTATGAGGTTCGTAGATAGAAAAAGAATAAACATGATTATTGAAAAAAACATCGTATGAAAATGTGGACACCGCTGGTTCCATGACTATGGAATGATGATAACAGGATTGTCTGTGATTGGTTTTAGGTGTCAGGCGAATCTCATTGACACTCTTGATGACAGGTTCCTCGTATAAATATCGAGTCAAATGAGATATTTCGAGCTTCATACTCTTGAAACCTCCTCTTGAAAAAATGCTTTTGAAATAACGGATCCAATTTC
>NZ_JBXKMX010000093.1:0-5241 GCF_056992975.1 Ectobacillus sp.
TATAAGAAGGAGGGATACAAATGCAGGATGATACGATAAAGATGCTAAAGGATTTAACAGATGCAAAAGGAATCGCTGGGAATGAACGTGAGCCTCGTGAAGTGATGAAAAGATATATAGCTCCTTATGCAGACGAGATTACTTATGATAATTTAGGCAGCTTAGTGGCTAAACAAGTTGGAGATGTAACCGGACCGAGTATTATGGTTGCAGGGCATCTAGATGAAGTAGGCTTTATGATTACTAAGATCGATGAGAAAGGCTTTCTTCGCTTTCAAACGGTAGGCGGTTGGTGGTCACAGGTTATGCTTGCACAACGCGTAACAATTGTTACAAATAAAGGCGATATTACAGGGGTTATGGGCTCTAAGCCACCTCATATTCTGCCGGCTGAAGCTCGAAAAAAACCGGTTGAAATTAAAGATATGTTTATCGATATTGGTGCATCAAGCAAAGAGGAAGCATTGGAATGGGGCGTATGTCCGGGAGATCAAGTCGTTCCTTACTTTGAATTCCAATTGATGAAAAACGAAAAAATGATGCTAGCAAAAGCGTGGGATAATAGAATTGGTTGTGCCATTGCGATTGAAGTCTTAAAGAGACTACATAATGAGAAACATCCTAACGTTGTATATGGTGTTGGAACCGTACAGGAAGAAGTCGGTCTTCGCGGTGCTAAAACAGCAACCCATTTCGTGCAGCCTGATATCGGATTTGCCGTTGATGTTGGAATTGCTGGAGATACACCGGGAATTTCGGATAAAGTAGCACTTAGTAAAATGGGAAAAGGACCACAAATTATCTTATACGATGCATCGATTGTAGCGCATAAAGGGCTACGTGACTTTGTAGTGGATGTTGCGGATGAAAAGGGTATTCCTTATCAATACGATTACGTACCAGGCGGGGGAACAGATGCGGGATCCATTCATGTATCCTTGCAAGGTGTGCCCGCTTTAGCAATTACCATTGCAACGCGTTATATTCATTCTCATGCAGCTATGCTTCACCGTGATGATTTTGAACATGCGGTGGAATTGCTTGTAGAAGTTATTAAACGACTAGACCGTAGTAAAGTGAATGAACTTACATTTGATTAATACAAAAACGAGAGCGATGCATCGCTCTCGTTTTTGTATATAGATTGTTAGTGCTGTTGCAAGCCGTTTTGTAAGGTGGTAAGCATTTCTTTTTTTTCTTGTTCATTGGCGTGTTGCCATATAATTTCGAACAGCACACCTAGCCCAGGAAGCATTTTCTCTTCTCCGCTTTGAATAGCATCTAAGATCGTTGCTTCTAATTCTGGCTGTGAGTTTTGCGCTACATTTGCAATTACAGCACCCCGTAAATTAAAATTCAATTTATATCACCTCTTTACAGAATAAGATAATGTTAGTTTTTGATGTTTTCGTGTAATTATGTATGAAAATCGGCTATAATAATGAATCGAGAAGAGAGGGACGTTATATGAAAAAAATCGATTCACAGCAAAATGTACGGGTTAAGCAATGGAGAAAGTTACATACGAAAAAGGAACGCGATAAATCGGGGTTATTTATAATAGAGGGATTCCATCTTGTCGAAGAGGCCTTACGAGCAAAAGGAATCGTCCGAGAGCTTATTCTACAAGACAATATTGATGTGCCATCAAAGTGGGATGTAAGTAATATTGAATTGTATATGGTTTCAGAGTCAGTTATGAAAACGATGTGTGAAACAGAAACGCCGCAAGGAATTGTAGCCATCTGTGAAAAGCAAGAATTAAAGACGAGCTTCACGCAAGGAAAATATCTTCTATTAGATGGAATTCAGGATCCAGGAAACCTTGGAACGATTATTAGAACGGCAGATGCTGCTGGCATGGATGCAGTCATCGTAGGAGAAGGAACCGTAGATGTATACAATAGTAAGGTACTTCGTTCTACACAAGGATCTATTTTTCATCTTCCGATTATAAAGGGAGAATTAGAAGAAATGACGGAACTTATGCAGAAACATCATATACCTGTATATGGAACGGCACTGCACGGTGCAGTCGCATATACGGAAGTACAGCCAACTACAAACTTTGCTCTCGTTCTTGGTAATGAAGGAAATGGCGTAAGGAAAGAGATATTAGATCGATGTGATAAAAATTTATATATCCCTATACTAGGCAGCGCAGAGTCGTTAAATGTCGCGGTTGCGGCTGGAATTTTGACATACTATTTACAAAGCCAGGTTGCCAAGTAAAGAAAAACTTTCTATAATAGAACAAACTGAATCTTTAAATACGATGAAAGAGAGCAGTAGCTTGTTTCTCGCCATACAGGGAGAAAATGCCGATGACTGTAAGCATTTTTATGGTAGATACATGTGAATTCACCTCTAGAGTAGGCGCCGGGACCACGGATTGTGTAAAGGCGTACCGGTTAGACCGTTATGGAAATGAAGTGAACAGCGCTTGTGCTGTTAAATTGGGTGGTACCGCGATTAAGCCTCGTCCCTTTTCGAAGGATGAGGCTTTTTTATATGTCATTTTTTTGTTCGGCTAAAAAAGGAAGCAATAGACAAACAACCCGAACATATTCCGCTAGGGAAACATTTTAAGGAGGTTTACTATATGGAGGATCGTTTAAAGCAACTCGAACAGGAAGCACTTGCAAGAATTTCGTCTTCTACTATTTTGAAAGAATTAAATGAAGTACGTGTTGCGTTCCTAGGGAAAAAAGGACCGATTACAGAAGTGCTTCGCGGGATGGGAAAACTATCGCAAGAAGAAAGACCACGTATGGGAGCACTTGTTAATGACGTTCGTGAAACCATTCAAAAACACTTAGATGAGAAGCTAGATGAGCTTGAAAAAGCAGCTACGAAGCAACGTTTAGCTCTTGAAACAATCGACGTAACATTGCCAGGTCGCAAGGTTGCTGTTGGTTCTCACCATCCATTAACAGCAGTGATTGAAGAAATTGAAGATTTATTTATCGGAATGGGCTATGAAATTGCTGAGGGACCGGAAGTGGAAGAAGATTACTTCAACTTTGAAGCATTAAATCTTCCGAAAAGCCATCCCGCTCGTGATATGCAGGATTCTTTCTACATTTCAGATGAAAAAATATTACTTCGTACGCACACATCTCCCGTGCAAGCGAGAACGATGGTCAAGCATAATGGAAAAGGTCCTATCAAAATTATTTGTCCTGGTAAAGTGTATCGCCGTGATGACGATGATGCGACCCATTCCCATCAGTTCATGCAAATTGAAGGGCTTGTTATTGATAAAAACATTCGTATGAGTGATCTAAAGGGAACGCTCGAAGTATTTGCAAAGAAAATGTTTGGGGATGACCGCGAAATTCGTTTGCGCCCAAGCTTTTTCCCATTCACAGAGCCTTCTGTAGAAATGGACATTTCGTGTATGATGTGCGGTGGTCATGGTTGCGGTACGTGTAAAGGAACAGGCTGGATTGAAATTCTAGGAGCAGGTATGGTTCATCCAAATGTACTTCGCATGGGCGGATATGATCCGGCCGAGTACCAAGGTTTTGCATTTGGTATGGGACCAGAACGGATTGCCATGTTGAAATATGGTATTGATGATATTCGTCATTTCTATACAAATGATTTGCGTTTCTTACAACAATTTAAACGAGCTTAAGGAGGGATGAAGCATGTTCGTATCATACCGATGGTTACAAGAATATGTGAATTTGGACGGCGTCACTGCACAAGAGTTAGCTGATAAAATTACGAAAAGCGGTATTGAAGTAGAAGGTGTGGAAGTACGAAATAAAGGGGTACAAAACGTAGTCGTTGGCTATGTGTTGGAACGAGAAAAACATCCAGAAGCAGATAAGCTTAATAAATGCCTTGTGGATATCGGCGAGGAAGAACCGGTACAAATCATTTGTGGTGCACCGAATGTAGCAGCAGGACAAAAAGTTGCCGTTGCGAAAATTGGAGCTAGACTTCCTGGTGGTGTAAAAATTAAAAAAGCAAAGCTTCGCGGAGAGCTTTCTCAAGGTATGATTTGCTCCCTTCAAGAACTTGGCGTTGACGCTAAGCTCGTACCGAAGGAATATAGCGATGGAATTTTTGTTTTTCCAAGCGATGTAGAAATCGGAGCAGATGCAATAGAACTTCTAGGATTAAATGATGAAATTCTAGAGCTTGGTCTAACACCAAACCGCGCTGATTGCTTAAATATGATCGGGGTTGCCTATGAAGTAGCAGCTATATTAGGAAGTAATGTGAAGCTACCTACCACCGAATTAGAAGAACAGCCAGAGAAAACATCCGATTATATTTCTATTTCCGTTCTAGCACCAGAGGACAGCCCGTTATACACAGCAAAAATGGTGAAAAATGTGAAAATTGGTCCTTCTCCCATTTGGATGCAAACACGGCTTATGGCAGCGGGCGTTCGTCCTATCAACAATGTAGTAGATATTACAAATTACATTTTGATGGAATATGGTCAGCCTCTTCATGCATTTGACTATGATAAGTTAGGTTCGAAAGAAATCGTTGTTCGTCTTGCAGATGAAGGGGAAAAGATGACGACTTTAGACGATGTAGAACGTACGTTACACCGTGAACATCTTCTTATTACAAATGGTGAAAAAGCGGTTGCGGTTGCCGGTGTAATGGGCGGTGCAAACAGTGAAGTAGATGCAAACACCGTAAACGTACTAATTGAGTCTGCTTATTTTGCCGGACAAACGGTACGAAAAGCATCTAAGGATTTAGGGTTACGTAGCGAAGCAAGTGCACGCTTTGAAAAGGGCATCGATCCTCTTCGTACCATAGAAGCTGGAAAAATGGCAGCTGCATTAATGGCAAAATACGCAGATGGTAAAGTGCTAGAAGGCCTAGTAGAAGCAAATCACTTACAAATTACAGATACAATCGTTTCTGTTACAACGGAAAAAATAAACAGTGTTCTTGGAACTGAAATTACTGCCAAAGAGGTAGCAACTATATTTACAAACCTACAATTTACCTTCACGCAAGAAGGCGAAGTTTTTCATGTAACTGTACCAACAAGAAGACCGGATATTACAATAGCGGAAGATTTAATCGAAGAAGTAGGCCGTCTATATGGGTATGATCACATCCCATCAACGCTTCCAGTTGCAGAGACTACTCGCGGAAAATTAAGTGAATCGCAAGCGAAACGCCGCAAAGTTCGTCGTTTCCTAGAAAGTACGGGTCTTTATGAAGCGATTACGTATTCGCTAACAAATGAAGAACGAGCAA
>NZ_JBXKMX010000094.1:0-11397 GCF_056992975.1 Ectobacillus sp.
TCCTGCGTAAGTACTACAATTTCCTTCGTTACGGTCACTTTTATTCGATGTCTACGGTACACAATACAAAACGAGTAACTATCCCACGCAGATGGAATAAACGGTGCAAAAGAAATAGATTCATGATCCGTTCTCATCCCTGCGAATCCTTGCACAATAGCAAGCCATGAGCCCGTCATACTCGTAATATGCAATCCATCCTCAGTATCATTGTTATAATTATCTAAATCAAGACGCGCTGTTCGGTTGTACATTTCATATGCCTTTTCTTCCATACCTAACTCTGCAGCAAGAATGGAATGAACACATGGGGACAAACTGGACTCATGAACCGTCATCGGCTCATAAAATTCAAAATTACGACGCTTCTCTTCTATTGTATATCGATCATTAAAGAAATAGATTCCTTGCAGTACATCTGCTTGTTTAATAAAGCAGCTACGCAGTACTTTATCCCAAGACCAGTTTTGATTAAGCGGCCGCTCTTCTAAAGAAAGCGTGTCAACCGTACGCAAATCCTTATCTAAAAACGTATCATGCTGTACAAATACTCCTAGCTCTTCGTCATATGGATAATACATATGATTTACAATATGATTCCATTTCGTTTTTTCTTCTTTTGTGATAGCAAGATCTTTCAGACGTTCTTCACCGCCACTTTGTTGCAGATAATCTACCACTTGTAGTGTATACTGCAAGGTCCATGCTGCTATCGTATTTGTATACCAGTTGTTGTTACTATTGTTTTCATACTCATTTGGACCAGTTACCCCGTGAATCATATATACTTGTTTCTTTTTATTATAATGAACACGATCTGCCCAAAAGCGAGATATCCCTATCAGTACATCGATACCATATTCCTTTAAATACAACTTATCCCCTGTATAGTTTACGTAATTATATATGCCATAAGCAATCGCACCATTACGATGGATTTCTTCAAATGTAATTTCCCATTCATTATGACATTCAATGCCCGTAAAGGTTACCATCGGATACAATGCACCTGCAAGTCCTTGCTTCCTTGCATTCACGTACGCTTGTGGCAACTGATTATAACGATAAATTGCTAGATTACGAGCAACTTCGGGCTCTGCTGTTCCTAAGTATAAGGGTAAGGCATACGCTTCCGTATCCCAATAAGTAGCGCCACCATATTTCTCACCTGTAAATCCCTTTGGCCCGATGTTTAGTCGTGCATCCTCCCCGTAGTACGTGGAAAATAACTGAAATAAATTAAATCGAATCCCTTGCTGCGCCTCTTCATCCCCTTGTATTTCAACATCGGCCATACGCCAACGTGAAAGCCAGCCATTTTTATGTTCTTCCAATATCATAGCATACCCTTTGTCCATGTTACGCTGCAGCACTTCATTCCCTTGATGAACAAGATGTGTTCGGTCATAGTCCCGGTTCGTTGTTATAGCTATATATTTATAGAGAGTACTACGCTCGCCGCTCTTTCCTTCTATATCAATGCAATTCTCGATATATTCATCCTTACTTAGAGTTCCAACTGCTTTCACATTTCCCTCTACTGAAATCTTCATAGAAGCCGCTACTTCAAAGGTAGGTGTTCCAAATGGATTATCCTTTGTACGCATCACGAGCGATCCTTCATAAGGCCGAACATCCTTACTTACTTCCACCCAAAAATCTTCTTCATAATTTGAATCTTCATTTCGTACATCGCCGTCAAGATATGGCACAAACGTAATCGTACCATCATAATTTAGAGGTGTAGCAGAATAGGAAATAACAGCAAGTTCTGCATCAGAAACGGACAAGAAACGAACAACTTCAAATTCTGTTTTCTTTCCTTCTTGATCGACTATAAATGAGCGAGAAAGTAGACCATGCTGCATATCCAAATTGCGATGATACTCTACCACATCTACCTTATATAAATCAATTTCTTCCCCATTAGCAAATACGCGAATGCCGATAAAATTAATTGCATTAATTACTTTTCCAAAATAATCTGGATAACCGTTTTTCCACCAGCCAACACGTGTTTTATCCGGAAACCAAACGCCCGCTACATAGGAACCACGATGAGAATCACCAGAATAGGTTTCTTCAAAGTTTCCGCGCATCCCCATATGACCGTTTCCAATACTAGTCATACTCTCAGCAAGTCGAAATTCTTCTTTATTTAGCTTATTCTCAATAATGTTCCAAGGAGCTACATCAAATAATCGTTTCATACGGTTCTCACCTTTTCATATTGGAATTAACGCAGAAATTAAATACTCAGTCACTTCGCGGCCCGCTACATAGTTATCATTGTCATTGTACGTAATATTTTCAATTCCTATAGAATATTAATGATCAACTATTCATGATTTTTAATTATATACCATTAAGAAAGTCAAAACTTGATAATTGTTAGATAAAATTTAACTTTCTCACAATTAAACAAAATAGGACTATTACTGCAGAGCTCATGCAAAATAAATCCAATATTTCCAAGAATCCAACCTATATCTTTTCTTCGTTTATCTTTTATAATCCCATCTATTAAAAATAAGTATTTATTATACAAAAATAACAAAATGGATTTTAATTGACTTTGTATCTTTTGGATACTACTCTTGGTTTAAACGAATAATAGTATGCCTATTGAATGAGTTATAAAATCAGCTGAATTGGGAGGAATATACTATGCAAAAAGAAGCTATATACCACCGTCCCAAAAATAATTTTGCATATGCTTACAACAAGAGTACACTCCATCTTCGGTTACGCACAAAAAAGAATGATGTAGTTGAGGTTACTCTACTCTATGGTGACCCCTATACTTGGAAAGATTCCTGTTGGCAGTATGAAACATCACGTATGAAAAAACTTGCAACGACAGAGCTTTATGATTATTGGTTCATTGCCATTACGCCAAATTTTCATAGGCTCCGCTATGCTTTTCAACTGAAAGATGAAAAGGAAACAACGGTTTATACCGAAAAAGGATTTTATGATAATCCCATAACAGATGATGTAGCTCCTTATTTTTGCTTTCCATATATCAATCCAGAAGACGTCTTTCAAGCTCCTTCTTGGGTAAAAGACACCGTCTGGTATCAAATATTCCCAGAACGCTTCGCAAATGGTGACGCTTCTATCAATCCTAAACGTACCCTTCCATGGGGAAGCGCCGAACCAACTCCGACTAATTTCTTTGGAGGAGATTTTGAAGGTATCATTCAACATATTGATTATCTTGTAAAATTAGGTATTACAGGTGTTTATTTCACACCAATCTTTAAAGCCTATTCCAATCATAAATACGATACGATTGACTATATGGAAATTGATCAACAATTCGGCAATAAAGATACTTTCAAGCGGCTTGTAGATATATGTCATGAAAATGGAATAAAGGTTATGCTCGACGCTGTCTTTAACCATAGCGGCTTCTATTTTCCTCCGTTCCAAGACGTATTAAAAAATGGAGAACATTCTCCGTATAAGGAATGGTTTTATATTCGTGAATTTCCGCTGCAGACAGAACCCATTCCAAACTATGATACGTTTGGATTCGTAAATGAAATGCCAAAGCTGAACACCGCGCATCCTGCGGTCCGCGAATATTTGCTAGAGGTTGGCCGTTACTGGGTTCGTGAGTTTAATATTGACGGCTGGCGATTAGATGTAGCCAATGAAGTCAGTCATGACTTTTGGCGAGCATTCCGTAAAGAAGTGAAAGCGATCAATCCAGATGTATATATCCTTGGTGAAATATGGCACGACAGCATGCCTTGGCTGCAAGGGGATCAATTCGATGCCGTAATGAACTACCCGTATACGAACGCTGCTATTGAATATTTAGCAAAGCATTCGATTACAGCAGAAGATTTTGCAAACAAAACGAATGATGCCATGTTGATGTATCCATCTAATGCAACAGAAGTCATTTTCAATTTGCTTGGAAGTCACGATACACCACGAATTTTGACAGTATGTAAAAATAATAAAAACGTAGCAAAGCAGCTATTTGCCTTTCTTCTTTCCTCTTCCGGTGCACCGTGCATATACTACGGAGATGAAATTGGGATGACAGGGAAAATGGATCCAGGATGCCGAGAATGCATGAAATGGGACGCAAAAGAGCAAGATTTAGACATGTTTACATTCATTTCCTCCCTCCTTTCCATGCGCAAAACAATCCCAGCCTTTGGTAATAAAGGGACATTGGAGTTTATCGAGGCGAGTGGATCTCTTGTCATGTACAAAAAAACTTACGAAGATCAAACAATCGTATTTGCCTTCAACAATGCTCAAACAGCATTAAACGTGACAGTACCGGCTGCATATATCAGTAAGAACTATTTATATACCGGTAAATCGGTAACGTATATAGACAATGCAAACATAATATTAGCAGCAAACGGTCTAGCGATTTGGGAATGCTGAAAAATAAAAAACGAGATTCATTACTGCGAATCTCGTTTTTTATTCCTACTTTTGACTTCGAATATGTAAGACACTCCTAACGTCTTTTTTCCCCATACTTATCAGCTTGAATCATTTCCATATTCTTATATTCATAACAAAAGCTTTCCATTTCAATTCCAAATCTTTATCTACTTTTATATGTCATATTTCCTAACATTTGAATACGGTTTCATTATAAAACACTCTCTATTAATAAAAAATTTACACTTTTTTGTTTATTTATTCTTGCCAAAATCTCAAATAGCCACTATGATACTAAATATAACATAAAGTGTTAGAAAAACTAACACAAGGAGATGCCAGCTTTAAGAACTCATGTATCAATTTAAAAATTTTAGTGATGAAATGGAGGATTCAACATGCAAGGTCTAAACGGTAGCGACACAGTCTTTATGTTCGTATCAGCAATCATTGTCATGCTTATGACACCTGGACTCGCACTTTTCTACGGTGGCATGGTAAGAAGTAAAAATGTATTGAGTACAACGATGCACAGTTATTCAGCATTGGCAATCGTTTCAGTACAATGGATACTATTTGGATACTCATTCGCATTTGGTACAGATTGGAATGGAATAATCGGAGGATTTAATTTCGCTGGCTTAACTGGCGTTGGCTTTGATCCTAATGCTGATTATAGTGCAACAATCCCTCATGGTTTGTTCATGCTCTTCCAATTAATGTTTGCAATTTTAACTCCAGCTCTAATTTCCGGAGCATTTGCGGAACGTATGAAATTTGGCCCTTTCCTAGCATTCATTTTCCTTTGGTCAACACTTGTTTATGACCCTCTTGCTCACTGGGTATGGGGTGTAGGCGGTTGGCTTAGAAACTTAGGTGCACTTGACTTTGCTGGTGGTAACGTCGTTCATATTTCATCTGGGGTATCTGGTTTAGTTCTTGCACTTGTACTCGGAAAACGTAAAGATTTAAATACAATCACACCTCACAATCTTCCTACTACTGTTCTTGGTGCAGCCTTACTTTGGTTCGGTTGGTATGGATTCAACGTTGGTAGCGCGCTTTCCTTCAATGCAGTTGCATTAACAGCTTTTATTAATACAAATACAGCAGCAGCTGTAGCAGGAATCGCTTGGGTTGCTTGCGAATGGATTCTTACGAAGAAACCTACCATACTTGGTGCAGTAAGTGGTATTATCGCTGGACTTGTTGCAATTACACCAGCTTGCGGGTTCGTTACACCAATGGCTTCTATCGTAATTGGTTTAGGCGGCGGTATCATTTGCTTCTTCGGCGTATCCTTCTTGAAGAAGAAATTAGGTTATGATGACGCATTAGACGCATTTGGTGTTCACGGTATCGGCGGAACTTGGGGCGGTATTGCAACTGGATTATTTGCTACAAAAACAATCAACGATGCAGGTGCAAACGGCTTATTCTATGGAGATGCATCTTTACTAGGCAAGCAACTAATTGCCATTCTAGCTTCTTATGCTTTCGCAGCAATCGGAACATTTGTTATCATTAAAGTGATTAGCCTCTTCACTCCGGTTCGTGCTAGTGAAGAAGAAGAATCTCTTGGTCTTGACATCTCCATCCACGGAGAAAAAGCTTATCACGAAAGTATATAATTAAGAAGAGGGTGATATACGATGAGTGAAACAATTACTAAAATTGAGATTATTACACGTCCAACTAAATTCGAGGAATTTAAACAAGAATTAGCGAAAATTGGTGTTAGTGGTATTACAGTAAGCCACGTTCTTGGCTGCGGCTTACAAAAGGGATTCACAGAAGTGTATCGCGGTGTACAACGTGAAATTACAATGCATGAACGTTTAAAAATTGAGATTGTTGTTTGCAAGGTACCAGTAAAAGACGTTGTCGATACAGCAAAACGCGTCTTAAACACTGGAAAACCTGGAGACGGCAAAATCTTCATCTCTGAGCTTAGTAACGCAATTAAAATTCGCACTGGCGAAGAAGGTTGCGACGCTCTGCAAGACGAAAAATAAGATTACTTGTTTTCTAGAAAGGAGCTGTGTATACAGCTCCTTTTGTTTTTTCTCCTACTCCCCTTTCCAAGTAGAATTAACAATCCAGCACTATTCTTTACTATACAAAATTGTGGGAATCAGGATTGAATCGAACGCCAACTCCTATCAGTTGCTTTTACAAAACTACGAATTCATCTGGACTATCCTATTTCCCAAAAAAAAATGGTAAAAAAGAAAAAACTTTTTTACCATCCTTATATTTCTTTTAAATTATGATTCTTTAATTGAAATATTGTAATGCGTAAACCATACATCGATCTGCGCTAGATGTGCAAGCAGTTGTGGACCTGTCATAAGTTGCCCAAACCAAGGCGTCGAAAAGGCAGTTCCTTCTGAATCAATGAGATTCTGCAGCTGCTTCGAATCAAATAATTCATGTAGCATACTGCTCTTTTTCAAAAGAATTTCCTTTAACCAAGCAACTACTGCTTTTGTATAGTATGGATTATGCGTCTTTGGATACGGGCTTTTCTTACGATATAGCACTTCATCAGGTAATACCCCTTCAAGTGCCTTTCGTAATAATCCCTTTTCTCTTCCGTCGTGCATTTTCATCTCCCAAGGTACGTTCCATACATATTCGACTAACCTATGATCGGCAAAAGGAACACGTACTTCTAAACTTGCCCCCATACTCATGCGATCCTTCCGATCAAGAAGTGTCGTCATAAACCAAACCATATTTAAATAGAATAATTGACGTCTCTTTGCTTCAAGCGGTGTTTCTCCATCTAGCCTAGGAGTTTCCTTCACCGTTTCTTCGTAACGTTGCTGCACATAGTCACGCAAGTTCAGCTTCTTTCTCCAATCAGAGCGTAACAACGTTTCACGTGCTTCTGTGGAACGCATCCATGGAAAGGAGTTTGCCTCCAAGTCAGTTTGCTTATGAAACCATGGATAGCCACCAAATATTTCATCTGCACATTCTCCTGATAAACCTACAACAAATTTCTCTTTTATTTCTCGGCAAAACCATAATAAAGATGAATCTACATCAGCCATACCTGGTAAGTCACGGACTATTACTGCTTCTGTTAAATAAGCTGCCAGTTCTTCATTCGAAATCGTGCAGCGGTGATGGTTCGTACGAAAGCGCTCTGTCATAAGTTCAATCCAATACCCATCAGCATTTGGCTGAAAGGAATTTGATTTAAAATACATATCATTTCCTTCATAATCTATCGAATACGTATGAAGGGAATCTTTCCCCTCACGCGCATAGGCTTCGGCAGCAAATGCTGTAATAGCACTCGAATCAACCCCGCCAGAGAGAAATGTACACAGAGGCACGTCAGATACGAGCTGTCTTGTAATAGCATCTTCTAGTAAATAACGAACCTTTTGCACCGTTTCTTCAAACGTATCGGTATGCTTACGACTTACTACATTCCAGTAACGCCACTTCCGTAAGCCATTCGTAGAAAACGTCAACGCATGACCAGGACGAAGCTCATCAATCCCATGAAATACACCATGTCCCGGCGAGCGAGACGGACCTAACCCAAGTACCTCCGCTAGTCCTTCATACGTTACTTCTGCATGTACAGCTGGATGAACCAAAATAGATTTAATCTCCGAGCCAAATAACAATCTGTTTCCATCCTGCTTATAAAACAACGGTTTTACCCCAAGCCTATCCCGCGCAAGAAATACTTGTTCCTTTTCACTATCCCACACCGCAAACGCGAAAATACCATTTAAATGATCGACACACGTTTCCTTCCATTCCATATAAGAGAATAGCAATACTTCTGTATCCGAATGTCCTTGAAATGTATAGCCTCTTTGCAGCAATTCACTACGAATGTCCTCTGTGTTATATAGCTCTCCATTATAGCAAATCGTATAAAGATGATCCTTTCCTCTTGTCATAGGCTGCTTTCCGCCCTCTGGGTCGACAACAACTAATCGTTTATGACCAAATATGGCGTGCGTGGATGAATATACATTCGAATCATCCGGTCCACGCTTCGAAAGTGCATTCATCATTTTCATAATTGTTTCCTGCTCATCCTTAACTGTACGTGCATATTCAACCCAACCGGTTATTCCACACATACCCCTCATCCTTTCTAAAATCTTCATATTTATAAAGATACGTTGGGGTGTTCGTTTCAATCGAACAAAGCGCTGCTTACTAACCTTGCAAGTTGGTTTCATTGTATGCCCTAAAAGTAAAAACGTGCCTATGTCGTTATAAATACTTGGAAACTTGTCGATACCAATACTACGAAGGGAGGAGATAGTATGTTAAATCGCTATCACATCATGCGTAATCAACAACGCGCCTATACAATAGGAAGTATCGAACATATTAATACAGAATGGATTTTCTTTGATGAAGAAAGTGAAGAAGCTAGCTTAGTATCAGATATTGTTCAAGATGGATTCGAAATACTACACAAGCAACATTGGGTACCAGCCTATTTGTATGAAAATGATATGATAAAAATAGAGCACACATTGCATCATCTACAAAACAAAGATATACTTCGTGTTCCTAAAAAACTACAGTATTCCTACGAAGTATGGCTAACGGAGTTATCAGATCCATCCTTCTATACATTTGCAAGCACGCTACAAGAACTAGGCTATTCCGTATATGATTCAATTTTCTGTCATAATAGCTTACACTTCCAAAGTAACTTTCACCTCAAACAAGGAGTTAACTTTATTGTATACGACAACGGCGATCTCGTTTGCTCGGTACAACATCAGTATGTACGGGAAAGAAAAATAGAAAAGGATACATTTACATTCACTCGTGCCGATGGCGAAACAAGAACACAAAAAAATATGTAAAGAACGAACTGACAAACTGACAGTTCGTTCTTTACATAAGCCAAGCTAATATTCCATGTAAGAGAGCCGTTATTTCACTTCATTTATTAGTGTTCCAATTTTTTCTATTGTGATTTCAATTACATCGCCTGCTTTTAAATACCGCGGTGGTTGAAAGCCCATCCCCACACCATTCGGCGTCCCAGTTGTAATAATATCTCCTGGTTCAAGTGTCATTCCCTTACTTAAGACAGATAGAATCGTGGGAATATCAAACATCATTTTCGATGTATGAGACGATTGACGAATTTCTCCGTTCACCTTTGTTTCAATTGTTAAACTTTGTGGATTTTCAATACAGGAACGATCTACAATAACAGGCCCCATAGGACAAAATGTATCTAAGCTTTTCCCTAGAAAGTATTGTTTATGTCGACTTTGCAAATCACGTGAACTTACATCATTTATAATGGTATAGCCAAAGATATAAGAATATGCCTCCTCAATAGAAATAGCAGTTCCACGTTTTCCAATAACGATGGCTAGCTCTCCTTCATAATCAACCTGATTTGTGACGGCTGTATGACTAGCAATATAATTTCGATGCCCAATTACAGTAGTAGGCGCTTTGGTAAAAAATAAAGGATGCTCCGGAATATCATCAATGCCGCCCATTTCAATTGCATGCTCTCTATAATTTTTCCCAACGCACATAATATTTTTCCGTGGATACGGAATTGGAGCTAGCAGCGTTACTTCTTCTAGTTGATACTGACCAATAGGCTGTTTTTCATTTGCCATACGTACAATTTCTTTTGCTTGCTCAAGGAAGTCTTCTCCCGCTTCGATACACTCAATCATCGTATCCGGAATGCTTACCTTGCCCATCAATGCTTGCTGTGCTTCTTGCAAATGAAGCACCTTCGTTAATGTTTCATCCACAACCCCTACAAATACCATTTCTTCTTTCTTCGCAGTTACAAAATTCATTAAATCACTCCTATTATCTTTCTACTTTATGTAGTTCGAACGGGAACAAACAAAATCCTGCTTATTTCGGCAAAAGCTCCTTCTCTTATTTCAAACAAATTATTATATTGCTAAAATTTGTAGAATTCTATACTCTTTTAGCGAAACTGTTTTCTTTTGGAAATAAACTTGTATAATAGATTATAATGAAAGTGACAGATGTAATTGCTCTTTATTATTACAAAGAGATGGAGCCAAGGATATGCTACAACAAGCGATTGAAGAAAAAAGAGAAATGATGAAAAACTTGGTTAATCAGTATGGGATAACAGCTGAAGTTACGATTAGCTGTAGCCAAGAATTAGACAAGCTCTTAAATAGAGTATTACTAGAACAGTTAGAAGCCAACAACAACTATAAACAGAAGAAAAGTCTTTCCCTTAAAGCAACTGATTATATAGAATACAAAGGATAATCAACTTTTTTCTCGAAATTTATGACTCCTTTTATAAAAGGTGACGGAACAATGGTAATTTTTTACCAGTGTCTCGTCACCTTTTTTTTCGTTTTCGAAAGTTTTATACACATTCCCAGGCTCTTACCCATACAATTACATATACGAAACTTTTTTGATGAAGGATGCTAGACGATGCCAGCAATTGTAGGAAATGTAAATATTGTAAATATAGGATCGAGCGGAATATTTCATATTGGCGATGTTTTTATCATTCGTCCTATTTCCTACGCCAAAACGATAGCCGGTTCGGGATCCTTTAATGTAGGAGAAACAATATCCGTCTATAATTATCAAAATGAAACGAATGTAAACGATCCTGATTATAATGATCAACCCATTACCTTTACGTACTAAGGAGGAGATGATCGTGAATCTATATGTTCAGCAAAGCATTGTTATTCATAATCTTCGGGTAGGAAGCATTACTACTTCCTCTGTATTTCAAATTGGGAGCACAGGAACGATTAAAGCACTTTCGAAATTTTCCAATACTGGTGGATTTACAGAACCTGCTCGTCCATTACAAGCAAAGGGACAAATTATTACCATTGCCTCTTCAGATGATTCTGCCAAGTAGGTTCCTTTGAGAGGAGGGAAGATTATGAATCCAGATTGGGTTACTTTTACCACACAGCTTCAGCAAGCCCTAGTACAACA
>NZ_JBXKMX010000095.1:0-3639 GCF_056992975.1 Ectobacillus sp.
ACAAGAAAGCATCTTCAGGATGTATTGTTTGATATTTGGCAACAGAAGAAAACGACCATGATACTAGTCACGCATGATATAGATGAAGCTATCTATTTGGCAAATCGTGTTTGTATCATGAGTGCTAGACCAGGTCAGATTAATACGATTATTCCAGTCAATTTGCCGTATCCACGAAAAAGAACAAGCCAGTCCTTTCAAGAGCTAAGACAAAAGGTGTTAAGTAAGTTTGAGCATGTAGAAGAGCTAGAATTAACACAAGGATCAGGTATATAAAGGAGAAGAAAACTATGAATAAAAAATTGAAGCTTTCCATTGTATTACTTTCGGCATTCATATTGATTATATTTAGCGGATGTGCTTCCAAAACAACGACTGTAACTACACAGAAAGAGAATAATGAAAATCTTACAGTTAACATAGGAATTCAACAGAGCTTAGGACCGTTGTTACTAGCGAAAGAAAAAGGGTGGTTTGAAGAAGAATTTGCAAAAAGCGGAGTGAAAGTGAAGTGGACCGTATTCCAAAGTGGCCCTCCTCATTTTGAAGCCATTACAGCGAATAAATTAGACTTAGGTGCCGTAGGAAACTCTCCTGTTATTGCTGGACAAGCAGCAAATATCTCGTTTAAAGAAATTGCACTTGCGGGTGATGGACTAAAAGGGAATGCTATTCTTGTCCAAAAGGATAGTCCTCTTCACACGTTAGCAGATTTAAAAGGGAAAAAGATTGGGGTGGCCAAAGGTAGTAGTGGCTTTGCCTTATTGTATACAGCCTTAGCAAAAGCGGGGTTAAAACCAGATGATGTAAAGATTATTCAATTACAACCGGATGAAGCACAACCGGCATTTGAAACAGGAGCAATCGATGCTTGGTCGATTTGGGAACCGTTCATCTCCCTACAAACATTAACAAAAGGGGCAAGAATACTAGAGAACGGTGAATCATTAAATGCTTATTCTCCTAGTTTTCTGATTGCACGCTCGGATTTTACGAAAGAGCATCCGGATCTTGTAGTACGTTTCTTGAAAGTCTATGAAAAAGCACGCTTGTTTGAAAAAAATAATCGTAATGAAGCCATTGACTTGTATGCGAATGCTAAAAAGATTGATAAAACAGTGATCCGTCAAGTATTAGAAAACAATGAATCTCTTAACTTGCCAATTAATCAAGATATTATAAAAGCGCAACAAGCAACTGCAGATTTTCAATTTGATCAAAAGGCAATTGCCAAAAAGATTGATACAGCAAAGGTAGTAGATAATTCCTATATTAATAAAGCGCTAGAAGAAGTGAAGAAAGAATAACAAGACGGGGGAGAAAGACATGGATAAAGTGAAGGTAGCACTGCCATCTGTTTCTTCAGTAGATGGGTCGAAAATAAAACGGTCTATAAGTATTCCCTTTAATAAAGCTTCCTTAACGATTGGAAGAGGATTAATTGTTCCCATTGTGATTATTTTCATTTGGCAGTTGGCAGGGTCTTTGCTTCACATTTCCAATACAATCTTGCCAACTCCTTTAGATATTTTATCTTCATTTCAGGAATTAATCGTATCAGGTGAATTACTTGTCCATTTAAAATTTAGTGGGATGCGTGCGTTAGGGGGATTTTTACTAGGAGCAAGTTTAGGTCTTTTATTTGGGACGATAAATGGGATTTCTAATAAAACAGAGCAATATGTTGATCCTTCTTTACAAATGCTACGAACTGTTCCTCATCTGGCTTTAGCACCTCTCTTTATCCTATGGTTTGGATTAGGGGAAGTATCAAAAGTGTTGCTCATTGCACTAGGCGCATTTTTTCCATTATACGTGAATACACTCCTTGGCATTCGAGGAGTAGATAAGAAACTATTTGAGGTAGCACGTATTTTAGAATTTAGTAAATGGAAGCAAGTAACGAGGCTCATTTTGCCCGCTGCTTTGCCGAATTTATTACTTGGTGTACGTTTATCACTAGGTGCTGCTTGGTTAGGATTAGTGGTTTCAGAATTAATGGGAGCAAGTGAAGGAATTGGGTACTTAATTATGGATGCCAGACAATTTAGTCGAACGGATGTTGTATTTGTTGGTATTATCCTCTTTGCCCTTGGTGGAAAACTGACTGATTCCATTGTACGAGTGCTAGAGTCGAAGTTATTAAAATGGCGTGATAGTTTTGAAGGAAAGAAGACGAGCTAAATTCTATCGTATAGAAATATAAAACCAACTAAAACAATATAGGAATACAAATTAAAGGGGGATATAGAAATGGAAGTTTTATGGTTTATCCCAACTCATGGGGATGGTCATTATCTAGGTTCTACAAAGGGAGCACGTATAGCTGATTTTTCTTATTTTAAACAAATCGCGCAAGCTGCGGATCGACTTGGCTATACAGGGGTTTTAATCCCGACAGGACGATCATGTGAAGATCCATGGACGTTAGCCTCCTCCTTAGCTGCGGTAACGGATCGATTAAAGTTTTTGATTGCGGTTCGTCCTGGTATTATGTCACCGGCCGTGGCAGCACGGATGGCTTCCACGGTAGATCGTATTTCAGATGGGCGCCTTTTAATTAATGTTGTTGCGGGCGGAGATCCTGTTGAATTAGCAGGGGATGGCCTATTCCTCTCGCATGATGAAAGGTATGAAATTACAGATGAATTTTTAACTATTTGGCGCCAGTTATTAGCAGGAGAGAATGTGGATTATTCGGGTAAGTATTTGCGTATTGAAGGAGGAAAGCAACTGTTTCCACCTGTTCAGCAGCCGCATCCACCGATTTATTTCGGAGGTTCCTCTCCGGCAGGGCAGGCCGTTGCTGCTAAGCATTCCGATGTGTATTTAACGTGGGGTGAGCCTCCAAAGCAGGTGGAACAAAAAATAAAAGAAGTTCGTCTTTTAGCAGAGCGAGAAGGGAGAACCGTACGATTTGGTATCCGATTACATGTCATAGTTAGAGAAACAGAAGAGGAGGCATGGGAGGCTGCAGAGCGACTTATTCGTTATGTTGATTCCGATGTAATTAAAGCGGCGCAGCGTACTCTTGCTCGTCAAGATTCCGTCGGACAACAACGAATGTTGCAGCTCCATAAAGGAGGAAGAGAAGAATTAGAAATTAGTCCGAACCTTTGGGCAGGGGTGGGGCTTGTAAGAGGAGGTGCAGGAACGGCTCTTGTAGGTAATCCTACCCAAGTAGCAGAACGAATAAAGGAATATCAGGATTTAGGAATCGATACCTTTGTTTTATCTGGTTATCCGCACCTAGAAGAGGCATATCAATTTGCGGAGCTCGTATTCCCGCTTTTGCCGCTACGAAATAAGAAAATACACCCTCATAATCAGCCGATTGGAGAAATTATCGCTAACCAATATATCCCTCAAATAAAATAAATAACTAGTCGTAATAGGAGATGCTAAAAGATAGAGTAGAAGAATCTTACGTAACGTATTCGTAAGATTTTTTTTGTTGTGATTTGTATAACTGATAGTAATATGGTAATCTGCTAGTTGGAGATCTTACCTAAAATCCTTTTTATGGTAAGCGCTTTAGTTACGGCTTTTTAATGAGGAGAATATTACATGTTTGCAATCTATTTAACATATGTTGCGTTAGGACTTTCCCTTTCCCTTCCTGCAGGTGCTATGACGGTT
>NZ_JBXKMX010000096.1:0-2606 GCF_056992975.1 Ectobacillus sp.
TCTACTTATCTTACATATTTCGATTAAAACAAACTAATTTTACTTCTGTCATATCTTCCGTTGCATATTTAATGCCTTCACGTCCAATTCCACTATCCTTTACACCGCCGTATGGCATCTGGTCAACACGGTACGTAGGGAAATCATTTATCATCACACCGCCAACTTCAAGTGCATCAGCCGCAAGAAACGCATGCTCCATGTCGTTTGTATAGATGCCTGCTTGTAATCCATAATTAGAATCATTGATGGAAGCAATTGCCTCTTGTAACGTATCAAAAGGTACAATTGTAACAACCGGTGCGAAGGTCTCCTGACAGCATACTTTCGCCTGCTTTGGTGCGTCAACGATAACCGTAGGCAGTACAATATTGTTGACCACGCCCCCTGTTAATACTGTTGCACCAAGCTCCTTCGCTTCTTCAATCCAATTTGTAATACGATCTACATCCTTCTTCGAAATAAGGGCCGACAAATCTGTACCCTCATCAGATGGGTCTCCTATTTGAAGTTGCTTTGTTTCTGCTACAAATTTTTGCACATACTCTTCATATAAAGAACGATGAACATAGATGCGTTGCAAGGAGATACATACCTGCCCCATAAAAGTAAAGGCTCCCGTCACGGTACGTTTGATAATCTTATCAATAGCAAAGCCTTCATCAATAATAAGACCTGAGTTATTACCAAGTTCAAGTACAACACGCTTTAATCCAGCATTGCGACGAATCAACTTTCCAACCTGCGGGCTTCCGGTAAAGGTAATCATTTTAATGCGGTCATCGAGTACCATTTCATCGCCGACCTCATGACCAAGTCCCGGAATAACTTGCAATGCGCCGTCTGGAAGTCCAGCTTCTTTAAATAATTCAGCTGTAAAGAAGCTAGATAACGGAGCTTGCTCCGCTGGTTTTAATACAACAGGGTTCCCTGCTGCAACCGCTGGACCAACCTTATGCGCAACTAAATTAAACGGAAAATTGAAAGGAGTAATAGCACCAATTACACCGACCGGCTTACGCACCGTATAAGCAATACGATTTTCTCCCATAGCGGAAGCATCCATCGGTATTGTTTCCCCGTGCAAACGACGAGCTTCATCAGCTGCAAATTGATATGTTTCAATCGTTCGTTCCACTTCTCCGCGTGCTACCTTAATCGGTTTTGCTACTTCCATCGTCAATATGCGAGCGGCTTCTTCTTTACGCTCGCGAAATAACGTCGCCACATTTTGTAAGATGGTTGCTCTTTTATGTGCAGGCAAAGCTGCCATTACAGGCTCTGCGTTTTTTGCAGCAGCGATCGCTTGTTTCATTTCTTCACGTGTTCCTACCGCTACAACCGCAATTACTTCATTTGAATACGGCGAGGATAACTCTTCGTATCTCGTAGCCTCAACATATTGTCCGTTGATAAATAATGATTTTTTCAAGAGTTCTTTCACCATTCATTCTCCTTTACTTCGAAGTTAGGACATGGATCGATGCTGCTATCGATTCATCTACAATAGCAAGACCTTCTTCTAGTTCTTCATCCGTCATAATAAGTGGCATCAATACGCGAATCACATTCCCATACAATCCAGCGCTTAATAAAATCAAACCGCGTTTATTTGCTTCTTCCACAATATCATGAACAAGTGCCTTAAATGGTTCCTTCGTTTCGCGATCCTTCACAAATTCAATCGCACACATCGCACCCAAACCACGTACATCACCGATTACATCATACTTTTCTTTCATTGCAGTAAACGCCTGCATGACCTTTTTGCCAATTTGTGCCGCCCTTGCATTTAAGTTCGTTCTTTCCATGAAATCAAGAACGGCAAGCCCTGCACGACAGCCTAATGGACTACCCGCATATGTCCCACCTAGCTCTCCGGGATTTGCCATATCCATAATTTCCTTTCTACCGATCACACCACTAATTGGAACACCAGCACCCATTGATTTCGATACGGTCATTAAATCTGGCACAACATCAAAATGTTCAATTGCAAAATATTTACCTGTTCTACCGAATCCTGCTTGAATTTCATCTGACACAAATAGGATACCATGTTGTTTACAAATTTCCGCTACAGCTTGCACATATTTCTTAGAAGGAACGATAAATCCACCTTCCCCTTGAACTGGTTCCATGATCACTGCTGCAATTGTTTCTGGCGCCACATCACCAACAAGGAAATTCTTAAATTCTTCAATTATATAATCATCGTAATCTTCTTCAGATACACCAACTGGGCGACGGTACATATAAGGATATGGTGCTTTGTATACTTCTGGTGCAAATGGACCAAATTCAAACTTATATGGACGTACTTTACTTGTCATCGTCATTGTCATTAAAGTACGACCGTGATAACCACGTGTAAATACGACAATTCCTTGGCGTTTCGTATATTTTCTAGCAATTTTCACGGCATTTTCTACAGCTTCAGCCCCGCTGTTTAAGAAAATCGTTTGTTTTTCATGGTCTCCTGGTGCTAGCTTTGCTAATTTTTCTGCAAATTCGACATACGATTCATACATCATGACATTAAAACCAGGATGAATATATTTCGTAATCTGATCTTGCAATGCTGCTACAACTTCAGGATTACAATG
>NZ_JBXKMX010000097.1:0-15166 GCF_056992975.1 Ectobacillus sp.
TTCTTCCATCACGAAAAACAACCTCGCCTAGCTGCTCTAATTCATTAGCAACAATTTCATCAAATGTAGAATTTAATAATAGATTATCAATTTTGTTCTGGGTTTGCTCGATTTTTAAAGTTGCTCCAGTAGCAAGTGCTGCTCCTTTTGCAATATTAAACACTTTTTCAGTTACTCTCTCGCATGCTACACGCGTGTTTGCACGAATGAAAAAACGTGCCGATGCGTAAGCTGGAATAATATTGGGTGCATCACCGCCATTCGTAATAATACCGTGAATACGAACATCAGCTGATAATTGTTGACGAAGCGCGTTTATACCATTAAATAAAGATAGAACTGCATCTAATGCATTTATCCCTTTTTCTGGGCATGCAGCTGCATGCGCCGGGACACCGTAAAAGTGAAAATCAAATGGATCAACTGCAAGCGATTCACTCGTTGTTGACGTTTTATTATGAGGATGAATCATTAAACAGGCAGACACATCTTTAAACAATCCAGCACTTACATAACTTCCCTTTGCACTTCCATTTGGTCCCCCCTCTTCTGCAGGTGTGCCAAAAACAATGATTTCTCCCCCAGTCTCATCAATAACCTCAGCTACAGCAATTGCAGCTGCCACACTAGTTGTTCCTATAATATTATGTCCACACGCATGACCAAGACCAGGAAGTGCATCGTACTCAGCTAGATATCCAATGGTAGGACCTGGTTTACCAGATCGCTTCCTTGCTATAAAACCTGTTTCATGTCCTGCAATATCTTTTGTAATTTCAAACCCAGCCTGCTCTAATAGAGCACGTAAGGTTTGAGAAGCAAAATGTTCTTGATTTCCAATTTCAGGATTGTCATGAATAATATGACTTGTATCAATATATATTGCTTCTGCTCTATTGATATTTTCAATAATTCTATTACGCTGTTCTTCCGCTTGTATTACAGACATATTAGCATCCCCTTTTTACAAGTTTTCAATATCCTTTATAGGAATAAATGTTGGAATTTGAGCCCCTTTATATGTTTCTTTAATAAAATTCGCAACCTCTTCTGTTTGATAAATCGCTACTAACTTTTTCAATGCTGGATCATCTTTACGCTTCGTTTGCGCCGCAATGATGTTTACATATGGTTTAGCTGTTTCGTCTTCCCTAAAAATCGGATCTTTAGTTGGGTTAAATCCAGCATCAACTGCAATACCATTGTTTATGATGGAAGCTGCAACATCATCCATAGCACGAGGGGTTTGCCCAGCAGCCACAGGAGTTATTTTTAAATTTTTAGGGTTTTCTACAATATTTTCTAATCCACCTTTACCATCAAAACCTTGCTTTAACTTTATAATTCCTGCCTTTTCTAAAAGAATAAGTCCACGTCCTAAATTCGTTGTGTCATTCGGCACTGCAATTTGATCCCCATTCTTCAAATCCTGCACACTCTTTATTTTTTTAGAATACAAGCCTAAAGGCGCAAGTACTGTCGTTCCAATCGCTGTTAGATCCAAATTACGATCTTTCTTAAAGGTATTGAAATAGGCCACCGTTTGAAAAGCATTCACATCTACTTCACCATTGCTAAGTGCAAGATTTGGTTGAATGTAGTCCGAAAATTTGACGATTTCAATATTAATACCTTCCTTTTTTGCTTTTTCTTTAACAAAATCCCAAACACGTGTGTCAGATCCACTAATACCAACCTTGATTGTTTTTTCTTGAGTTGTAGATGTTTTGTTACTGCATCCGGTTACGATTAGTAGAATGCTAGCTAGAACGAATAATAGTTTTTTCATAGTTAATCCCCTTTTCCTTTTGAGTGAGTCTGATGATACTTCTAACTCGTTTTTATTTTCCATAGTTCACATGCAGTAGGGTATGGTAGGTTGACGGAATCCATGTTTTTTAACTATGTACATGTAATAATCCAACGCTTCTTTACGTGAAGTAATCCCCTACTACAAATAAAAAACCTCTTTCTAGAAAATAGAAAGAGGTTGAAATGTTAACAAAAATATGAAAACATTTATAAACTCTTCTTATCTTCCAAGCACTTTTGCTTGCTGGAATTAGCACAGTATTCAAAGAGAATCCGCTGCCGAGGTATCATAGGGCCAGTCCCTCCACCTCTCTTGATAAGAAATAGGAAAATTTATTATATTTTGTAGAGTGTCTTTATTCTAATAATTTTGTAAAAGAAAGTCAATAGTTTTCACCCATTATTTTTATCGGATTTAAATGAATTTTATCATATGCATAAAAAAAGAACACCTAGTAGGTGCCTTTCGTTAAATCGTATTCCGATTTTAATTGGCAGTTACCTGCTTTGACATCCTATCTATCTCAATAAGATGCTGTTCCGATAATTTGAATCCAAGCGTCCCGATATTTTCCTCTGCATGTCGAATCTTTGATGCTCCTGGAATCGCCACTACTGTGTCTCCGTGAAAATGAATTAACCAATTTAATGCAATTTGACTGGTTGTTACGTTATATTCTAAAGCTAAATTATCTAGAAGATCAATAAGTGGCTTTGTTTTTGCAAGACCGCTAGGTTTGAAATAGGATAAATATTTCCGAGGTCCTGTAATTTTTTTCACAAGTTCTGGATTTTTATGAAACTTGCCCGATAATATTCCTTGTTCAAGTGGAGAATACGCAATAATCGTAATGCCTAGCTCTTTAGCAGCATCCATAATACCGTTTTTCTCAATGCGACGATCAAGTAGGCTATACTTCACCTGATTCGAGGCAAGTGGGTATCCGAACTCCTGCAAAACCTTATGAGCTTCCCTCATTTTTGATTCATTAAAATTACTTACGCCTGCATAACGGATTTTTCCTTCCTTTATGAGCGAAGCCATTGCAATTAACTGCGAGCGAACATTTGAAAGTGCATAGGGTTGGTGAATTTGATACAAGTCTATTGTGCGGCCTTTTAAAGCATGTATCCGATTATCGATTGTAGAAGTAATACTACTAGCAGATCGAAATAGTGGCCACCACTTCGTTGCAACGAGAGCATCCTTTGCTTCTTCACCAAGCATTACCAAAGCTTCTGCTAATGCTTCCTCTGACTGCCCTTTTCCATATACTTCAGCGGTATCAAACCAATTGATTCCACCTTGTAAACTAGTCTTGACAATGCTACGAATGTCGTCCTGCGATAAAGCTGGCCAAAACCGACCTACCATACCGCTCCCTTTACTAAATTGCCAACATCCAAGACCAAGTGCGGAAATCTCCAATTCTGTTTTTCCGAGTGTTCGAAGCGGTATAGCCGTTTGTTTCAGCATTTGTTTCCCCTCATTTCAATTGTGTATGCACAAATAAGCATAGCATAAGTGACCGAAAGAGCGCACTTTAAACAATTATCTCTTGCATTACGAAATTTGATTTTTCGTTCCTGCTCTTCGTTTGATAAATAGGATAAGGGCGATTAGGAAAACGAGAACGATACCAGCTACCGTTATAATATGCTGGACATTAGGTACAGTAATCGCCATTGTCACTGTATTTTCACTAGTAGGATCAATTTGCCACTCCAAATCCTTCCCATCAAACGATACATTATTCGCATTTGAAGTAATCGCTTTGACAGGGAGAGATACTTTCACACGCAAATCAAGGTTTTGTCTAATTTGACTCGCTACAAATGATGGAGCAGACTGAGCAACCTTAAATTGCTTGTTTATTGCTTGTAATAAATTATTATAATAGCTTGAAATGTTCAGTTTTCCCGTAACGTAATACACCGAATAAAAATACTTATCCACTTGCTCTGTATGAAACGAAATAAATTCATTATTTTCAAGTGTTGCTTTAGTTGCAGCATGAGCAACACCAGATTGTTTTGGTTCAAGTCCAATACTCTCCAAATGCTTCGACGCCTGAAAACCAAACTCACTTTGGCTTTCAAATGGCTTGATTACAAACCCATTATTGTGTAATTCATCTTCTAGCATTGTAAATGGATTGTAAGTTCCAATATATGCTTTGACTTGTTGCTCTAGTCCAAATGTTAAATCCGCATCAGCGCTTCCATTTTCATGAACCGTAATATGTGCTTGTCCAGATGCACACCCGCCTACTAACATGCTAAGAAAACAAATAAGTATAATTGCTATAAATCCCTTACTTCTTGGATGCATTTAAATCCTCCTTTCTATGCAGATGATGGTTCCTATTAAAAAAGTGGACACATACATAGTTAGATACACAAACATTATTATAGCAAGTCCATATACTATATAGTAGCTTAAATGAGAGGAGGAAAAAAGATGAACAAGCAAGATTGTTATCATCTTTGCCATCAATACAATGGCAAAATTGTGCGCATTCATGATATAGAAGGAGGCCTCCATGTAGGAAAAATCACGAAAATTACAGAGGAGTCTGTTTGGATTGAGCCCATTAGCAAGCGACCATACAATGGTGGTTTTGGCTACGGTCCAAGATACAGTGATGAAGATTATTATGGCTATGACAAGACCGGATATAGTGGATATGGCTATGATTCCTATGGCGAATTTGGTTTGGAACTTGCCTTTGGATTTATTTTCGGCATTACACTCGCAGCCTTATTCTTTTTTTAATCATCGCAAGAATTATGTAAACTACTCCCTTCAGTGAGGACATGCACTTTACTGAGGGAGAATTCCTTTATTTTCTACATAGAAATGAACGATGACCAAGTACGTGTTGATATTTTGTTAAGATTTTTTCATGTTTTTCCAATAACTCCAAATAAGAAGGGGGAATCGTTGGAGAAACGTCCCAAATTGGCACTTCCTTTGCCCTGTGCGCCATATTAGCAATCGTACTCCCCTCAACCATTCTTATATCAGAAAAACCGGATTGCTGCAAATAATCATACCACTGCTGCTCTGTTAAAAATTCCTTTGTACCATATATGCCACGAAGTTCACTTTGTTCTTCGTCATCGAACGGCCGTTCCGCACACATCTCAATACAAGCTAAATATCCACCTGGTCGTATGACACGCCTAAGTTCTGCAATTGTTTGTTGTACATTTGTAAATGCAATTACTGACTCTGACAATACAACATCGAATGTTCCACTTTTAAATGGAAGTGCTTCCACGGTGCCTTGTAGAAGAGAGATTGTTACACGTTCTCGCAAAATACTTTGTTTCGCTTTCACAACCATAGTAGGGTTTAAATCAATTGCAACCATTTGGCACCCATATTTTTTCGCAATGTATATAGCCGTTCTTCCCGTGCCACAACCTGCATCTAATACAGTGCATTGCGAAGAGAGAGGGAGATGGCTTAGTAAGTGGGTGGTTAGAGAAAAGCCTCCTGGATGTGCACTACTTACACCAAGTTGTGCCAATAAATCTAAATACAGATTTTCCACATGAATCACCCTTATTTTAAACTCCTACTATTACTATGTATCGAAAAGAAAAATGTGCACAAAAAAACAGGGAGTAAGCACTCCCTGTTTTTTACAAACATATAAATTTTAGTGTTCTTCTACATAAGCCCATTTGTAAGAGTAGTCGCCGCCAAAGTTATGTTTTACAATACCTTTTACATACGGACGTTGCGCATAGGAATCACCACGTTGATAAATTGGTGCAATAGCTGCATCGTCTAACAATAGTTTTTCAGCATTAGCCAATTGATCTAGACGATCTTTTGGATTTGCAAGCAATGTAGTTTTAGCATCATTGATAATTTTATCGTATGCAGGATTAGAATAACTCATTTCATTCATAGCATTCTTGCTTTCGAACATATCTAGGAAAGTCATTGGATCTGGGTAATCTGCACCCCAGCCAGCTAATGAAAATTCATAATCTTGTTTTGATTCAAGTTCTAATTTTTGTTTGAATGGTTGTTGTTTGATGTTAACTGTTAAACCTGGTAAATTCTTTTCCAATTGATCTTTAATGTATTCACCAGTTTTCTTAGCAGTTTCTGTATCATAGTTTAAGAATTCTAATGTTATTTTGTCTGTGCCAAGATCCTTCTTAGCAGCATCAAAGTATTCTTTTGCTTTTGCTGTATCCGTTGATAATAGATTTCCTTTATTATCACGGAAGTCCTTACCGCTAGAATCTTTAACTAAATCTTTAGGAACTAGGTAATCTGCAGCCACAGAACCATCATTTAAGATTACGTTAGCTAGTCCTTTTTTATCAAATGCCATTGAGATTGCTTTACGCAAGTTTTTGTTTGCTAATTGTGTATCTTTTCCATTACGTTTTTCATTCAAACGTAGGAAATAAGTTGATGCAAGTTGTTCTGTAACAAATTGGTCTTTTTGTCCTTTGTACTTATCTACGAATTCTGAAGATAGTCTAACGCGATCTACTTGGTTTGATTCATACAAGTTAACACCAGTTGCAACATCTTTTACAACGTTTACGTTAATATCTGTTAATTTTACTGTTTTGTTATCCCAGTATTGATCATTTTTCTTATATGACCAAGATTGTTCATGTTTCCAATCAGATAGTACAAATGGTCCATTATATAATGTAGTACTTGCTTCTAAACCAAATTTATCTCCTTGCGCCTTCACGAATTTTTCGTTAAGAGGATAGAATGTTCCAAACGAAGTTAATTCAAGGAAATATGGAACTGCATTTTCCAATTGTACTTCTAATGTATTGTCGTCAATCGCCTTTACACCTAATGTGTCAAGTGATGCTTTCCCTTGATTAATTGCTTGTGCATTCTTTATATCAAACATGATATAAGAATATTCTGCCTTTGTCGCAGGATCAACCGCACGTTTCCAAGAATAAACAAAGTCTTTTGCAGTGACAGGATCGCCGTTAGACCATTTCGCATCTTTGCGAAGTTTGAATGTGTACGTTTTACCGTCATCACTCTTTGTATACGATTCTGCTACCCCTGGAGTTGGTTTTTGATCCTTATCCAAACGGTAAAGACCTTCCATCACGTTATTCAAAACGATAAAGGAAACTTGATCCTTTGCCAGCGTAGAATCCATAGAAGGAATTTCTGCACTATCCGTCAAATTCAATACTTGCTTTGCAGCTAGCTTTCCTGTGCCACTGTTTGCTGTGTTGTTATCTTTTGTACCACAAGCACTTAATGCCAAACTGGCAACAAGCACAGGTGCAACCACAGCTGTGATCTTTTTCTTATTCATTCGTGTACCCTCCTTGATTATATGTATCCTTTGTCAAATAGAAATTTTCTTATATCTCACAATAATTCTACTAGTAAAATTTTCTGAAAATTTCTATTACTACATATTTTACTAAATTCTCGAGATTTGTAAAGTAGTATTTTAAAAATAATACATTTTTGTCGATTTTACATATTAATTATCACATTTTTACTATAAAAAGGAAATCATATATACAATCAATTCACTTATTGTATATTATATCCTTTTATTACAAAAAACGTAATATAATATTTTTCGATTAATTCCGAATTATTTTCTTGCATGAATTATAGAAGATATGGTCTAATTATATGTCTGATACCTCTAGATACTATCAACATTTACAATGTATACTATTCCCCTTCCGTGTTCATGTTATGAATCGAATTCATAATTTTTTTCTCTATATTAATAAAGAAAGCAGACCGTTAATAGGTCTGCTTTCGGTAATTACAAATATGTTAGTTATTATACCAATTATGAATAGTACTTTGAAGTCATATTGAATATCCTATTTAGTTATACAATTGTTCTACTCTTTTTTGAATATCCGCATCTTCAAGATATTCATCATACGTAGTTTGTTTATCCATCATACCATTGGACCCAATCTCAATAATACGATTTGCTATAGTTTGAACAAATTGATGGTCATGAGACGTAAATAAAATCGTTCCTTTGAAAGCAATTAACCCATTATTTAATGCTGTAATTGATTCCAAATCCAAGTGGTTCGTGGGCTCATCTAGGGATAATACATTCGCACCACTTAGCATCATTTTGGAAAGCATGCAGCGGACCTTCTCTCCTCCAGAAAGAACCTTTGCTTTTTTCATTACTTCTTCACCAGAAAAGAGCATTCTACCTAAAAATCCACGTAAGAAGCTTTCTGATTCATCTTCAGGGGAGAATTGGCGTAACCATTCTACTAGCGTCAATTCATTATTTTCAAAGAAAGAAGCGTTGTCCTTTGGAAAATAGGCTTGTGTCGTAGTTACACCCCATTTATAAGTACCACTATCTGGCTCTAACTCACCTGATAATATCTTAAATAGAGTTGTATTTGCAAGTTCATTACGTCCTACAAAGGCAATTTTGTCTCCCTTATTTACAGTAAAACTAACATTGTTAAGAACCAATTCGCCATCGATTGTCTTGGACAGTCCTTCAACCTGAAGCAAGTCATTACCAACTTCACGATTTTGAGTAAAGCCAACAAACGGATAACGACGAGAGGATGGTCGAATATCATCTAGCGTTATTTTGTCTAATAATTTTTTACGCGATGTCGCTTGTTTTGCTTTCGATGCATTGGAACTAAATCTAGCAATGAAGCCTTGAAGTTCCTTTATTTTCTCTTCTTTTTTCTTATTGGTATCCTGAGACATTTTTAATGCTAATTGACTGGATTCATACCAAAAGTCATAATTTCCCACATATATTTGCAAACGTCCATAATCTAAATCAGCCATATGTGTGCAAACTTTATTTAGAAAATACCGATCATGTGATACAACAATTACAGTGTTTTCAAAATTCAGAAGGAAATTTTCAAGCCAACGTACTGCTTTTATGTCCAAATAGTTGGTAGGTTCATCTAAAAGTAGTATGTCCGGCTTACCAAACAATGCTTGTGCTAATAATACTTTCACCTTTTCAGCACCTGTTAGCTCAGCCATCTTCTTTTGATGTAGATCTTCATCTATCCCAACACCTTTAAGTAATATGGCAGCGTCTGCTTCAGATTCCCACCCATTCATTTCTGCAAATTCTGCTTCCAATTCTGCCGCGCGCATACCATCTTCATCCGTAAAGTTTTCCTTCATATAAATTGCATTTTTTTCTTGCATAACCTCATATAAACGAGAATGTCCCATTATAACTGTGTCAATTACTGCATAGTCATCAAATTCAAAGTGATTTTGCTTTAAAACAGCAAGACGCTCTCCAGGGGTAATAAATACATCGCCAGTATTAGGCTCAATTTCACCAGATAATACTTTAATAAACGTAGATTTTCCAGCTCCATTTGCGCCAATCAGACCATAACAATTTCCAGGTGTAAACTTTATATTTACATCTTCAAATAGTTTTCGGTCTCCGTATCGTAAACTTACATTGCTAACTTGGATCAATGTTAATTTCCTCCAGACATTTTGAGTTACAGTAGTATTGTACTATACGTAGCAATTGAGCGTAAACTACATAAGAAATACAAAAAGACATTTATACGCTTTGTACAAATGTCTTTTTACTAATGAAAGTTGTAAGTATACCCCATGATTCAACACCTTTGGCCATTTTCTTATGCAATTATAAATTTAAAGACTGAAAAAATTCGGTTAAACTAATACCCAATGCTAAGCAAATTTTTTGTAAAGAAGAAATTGTAGGTCCGCGTTGTCCTCGCTCTACCATTCCAATAAAATTCTTATGAAGATTGGATTGTTGGGCAAGATCAGCTTGTGAAAGCCCATTTTTCATTCTTTCTGATTTAATCGTATTCCCTATTTTGATGAGTAACATCTCTTCTTTTTCCATTGCAATCACCCGAATATACTTTATATTACTAGAAAATAAAACCACATACATTCTAAAAAAGATTAGACAAGATAAACGAAAATAATCTTGAACACCTTATTATTATAAGTTATAGCAAGAAAATACAACTCAATCATGTACTATATTTATCATATACCAAATTCTTTTGTATTCACAATACTTATATTGTTAAGTTCACATACCCTTATATACATGTAGTTACAAATGTAACGCGACTCGTATGCAAAACACTTTCATTTCGTATCATTTTCACTAGTGAAAGAGATTACTAATTTTTCCTTTAAATCATAATATGCTTCTATTAACCAAGGATGAATGACCTGGTATTGATCTCTTCTTTCCCATACATAGGTAATGTAACAATATGCTGCATGCTCTAATGATTTTTGTAATTCCATATGGATTGCTGCAATATATGGTGGATTTCCAATTTTACCCCATTTTATTTTATCTGCTACGAATAAAATGAGATCTAGTTTATTGCATTTTTTCTTTAATGTAGTGTGACACTCTAAAGCACTTACTATTTCCTTATTATCTATTTGAAACAGTTCCTGAGCAAGTGCCGCGGATAATTTCTGATATAGTAGATAGGGGAATTGGGTTTCTTCGGGTAGTACAGCAATGTTCAAATCAAGAACAGCTTCCATAATACTTTCCTTAGGAATAACAGAGCTAATATCATGTAAACACCCTGCAATATATGCGTTTTTTTCATTAGCATAGAAAAGATTCGCTAAGTTTCTACATTCCTGCGCGACATCGACAGAATGCAAAAACAAGGGTAGGGCATTAAAATGTTTGTAAAAGGACTCCACGTCTTTTTCTAAATTCCCCGTAATATCCATTTCGTTTTTTAATGTTGTAATCCAACTCAATCCCATCCCTCTTTTCTTCAATATGAAATTTTAATGAAAATGCCATTAATTCCATTATAATCCTTGTCAATAGATTTTTGTGTTTAGCTTATATAAAGATTTATGTATTTTAGTTTTCTTATTTCAAATGTAATATTTTTCTATATCTATTATAGGATTCTACTTGTACATTGTTTTACATGAAAACATACTTCAGTTATAATAATTGCTATTCACGCGGTGAAGCGGCATAAATTTACTGAGTACCGACTATGTTTCTCAGCAAAACTTACTATAAATACAATAGTACCTACATAATGAAAGGATGAATAGATAATGGAAGAATCTCGAATTGAATTTGCTATGTTTGCCGGAGGATGCTTCTGGTGTATGGTCAAACCATTTGATGAATTACCAGGTATTGTACGAGTAGTTTCTGGTTATTCTGGTGGAAGTGTTGACCATCCTACTTATGAGCAAGTGAAAAGTGGGACGACAGGACATTACGAAGTTGTGCAAATACAGTTCGATCCTACTATATTTCCTTATGAAAAACTGCTAGAACTTTATTGGCCACAAATTGATCCAACGGATGAGGGCGGACAATTTTTTGATCGTGGAACGCAGTATCGAACTGCAATTTTCTATTATTCTAATAAGCAAAAGAAATTAGCAGAAGAATCAAAGCAGGCAGTGGAACGTAGCTGTCGCTTTCAAAAACCAATTGTCACAAGCATTCTTCCTGCTGGCACGTTTTTTGAAGCGGAAGAATATCATCAACACTTTTATAAGAAAAATCCTGAAAAGTACAAGCAAGAACGTCTAGAATCAGGACGTGCTACATTTATTGAGGAAAATTGGAAGAACTAACTGTTAACCGGAACAATCAACAATAAAGAAGGTGCAATCTTTTGCACCTTCTTTATTGTTTACTAAGCTAAATATGCTTCCTTTACAATTTCATCCTTCAATAATTCGGAACCTTTTCCTACCATTTTAATTTCACCAGTTTGAATTACATATCCGCGATGAGCGATTTGAAGGGCTTGGTAGGCATTTTGTTCCACAAGAAGAATTGTCATTCCCTCTTTATTTAAATCTTTTATAATTTCGAAAATTTGCTCTACAATAATAGGAGCCAAACCCATGGAAGGCTCATCTAGCATTAATAAATGCGGCTTACTCATCAATGCTCTTCCAATGGCAAGCATTTGTTGTTCCCCACCACTCATCGTACCTCCTTGTTGATCGAGACGTTCCTGTAACTTTGGAAAATAATGAAACACTTGTGCCATCCGTTCCTTTACTACCTTTTTATCTTTAACAGAGAAAGCACCCATTTCTAAATTTTCCCGAACAGAAAGTCGGGAAAAAATCCGACGTCCCTCTGGTACGTGCGCAATACCAGACAGCGCTGTAAGATGTGGCAGTTGTCTTGTTATATTGTTTCCTTCAAATGTAACCGTTCCATCTTTGGGGACTACTTGTCCACTGATCGTTTTTAATGTCGTTGATTTCCCAGCTCCATTACTACCAATCAACGTCACAATTTCCCCTTTATCAACGCTAATGGTAATCCCTTTTAACGCATGGATTCCACCATAATATGCATGAACATTATTCATTTGTAACATCGCTTTTATTCCTCCTTTACTCTGCCGCCACTGCGCTCTTTCCAAGATAAGCTTCGATTACCTTTGGATTATTTCGAATTTCTTCTGGTTTGCCTTCTGCAATTTTTTCACCATGATCAAGAACAATGATATGCTCTGAAATCTTCATAATAAGCTTCATATCGTGCTCAATCAAAATAATGGTAATCCCTAGTTCTTCTCGAATACGAAAAATTAAATCTGTTAGCTCCCTTGTTTCTTTTGGATTCATACCCGCAGCTGGCTCATCAAGTAAAAGAACCTTCGGCTTGGACGCAAGAGCACGAGCAATCTCTAGCCTACGCTGTGCACCGTACGGTAAATTTTGTGCATCCTCATTTAAGTAATCACCAAGTCCTACATAGGTAAGAAGACGAAATGCTTCGCGTTGTGCCTCTTTTTCTTCCCGCTTTACATGGGGTAAGTCTAATAATACCCCTACAAATGTGCTCTTTAGATGATTGTGTGCACCGACCATGACATTTTCAAGGACCGTAATATTATTAAAAAGTCTAATATTTTGAAATGTACGAGCAATACCAGCTCGAGAAATACTATGAGGCTTTAAACCGACTAATGATTGCGAATCAAGAATAATTTCCCCTTCATCTGGCTTATATACACCTGTAACCATATTAAAGAAAGTTGTCTTACCCGCACCATTAGGACCTATCACTGCTGTAATGGAGCCTTTTTCAACAGTCATATCAATTGATTTCACTGCCGTAAGACCGCCAAAGCGTTTTGTTACATTTTTAACTGTTAAAATCATCTTGGCACCTCCTATGCTCCGAATGCTTTTTCCTCAATTTTTGCATTTTCTTGTTCCGTTGTTTTTTCCAGCTCTGCTTTATTAAAAGTTGGATTTTTTGCTGGAATCAATCCTTGAGATCGATACAAGGCAAATAAAATGAGAATACCGCCGAAAATGAAACGTTGCATTTTTGCAGGAGAGAGTGCATCTGGAATAGTTATCGTTCCAGTTTGCGTCAGTGCATTTAAGTAGTTCGTTAGCTCTGCTAGTACTTGTAAATTTAAGATCGTAACTACTGCTGCGCCGAGAATAACACCTGGAACACTTCCCATCCCACCTAATAGTACCATTACGAGAATGGTTGTAGACTCTATCATCGTAAAACTAGTAGGATCTATGAACATTTGCTTAGCCGCAAACACAACTCCCATCATTCCTGAAAAGGATGCACCAATTGCAAAAGCAAGCAACTTCGTTCGTACAAGATGAATCCCCATCGCCTGCGCAGCAATTTCATTTTCTCGTACTGCCTTCCAAGAACGTCCAACCTTTGAGTATTCAAGACGTCTGACTGCAAAAATTACGAATAATAAAATAACAAGTACTACGTAATAAAATTGACTAGCATTATTAAAACTAATACCGAAAAGCTGAGGCGCTTGAATCGATGTCAAGCCCATTGCCCCGTTCGTAATATTAACTGGCTTGTCCAAATTATTAAATATAATACGAATTATTTCACCAAACCCTAACGTTACAATCGCTAAATAATCCCCTTTTACACGCAAAACCGGAATTCCTAGTAATATACCGAAAAGGGCTGCGATAAAGCCTCCTATGAGGATAAAAATCCAGAAGCTTTCACCAGATAACGGATAATGACCAAATGGCATAAAGTTACTTGCCTGTGCAGTAGAAAAAATACCGTACGTATAAGCGCCAACTGCAAAGAAAGCAATAAACCCTAGGTCGAGAAGGCCTGCAAACCCAACTACGATATTTAATCCTAAAGCCATTGCAACATAGATTCCTACTAAAGTGGCTACTTCCATATAAGATTGATAAGCTTGCCCACCACTTGCAGCAAATGGAACTACCAAAAATAATTCGACGAGACCAATCATCCATTTTATTCTTGTTGTAAAGCTAGTGTAATAAAGTAACAAGAGAGAAAAAAGAAGTAATAAAAAGGCAATAACGGACTTTTGTGAAAAATATAAGCTAGCTGACGTAATTACAATATATAAGGCAAGTAACACACCTTGTAGTTGCTTGTTTTGTTTTAACTTTAACATGCGTATCACCTACACTTTCTCTGTGACTGCTTTGCCAAAAATTCCTTCTGGCTTAAAAATAAGAATTAAAATGAGGATTATAAACGCAAATACATCTTTATACTCAGAACCAAATAAACCACCTGTAAATATAGTAAGATTCGTTGCTGCAAACATTTCAAGAATTCCTAATAGTATACCGCCTACCATCGCTCCCCGAATATTGCCAATCCCACCCATTACAGCTGCTGTAAATGCTTTTAATCCTAAAATAAATCCAATATACGGATCAATTGTTCCATATTGCATTGCAAACAATACCCCTGTTGCTCCTCCAAGTGCAGATCCAATAAAAAACGTTAATGATATTACCTTATTTACATTAATGGACATTAATGAAGCTGTTTCACGATCTAGCGCAACAGCACGCATTGCGATTCCCCATTTCGTCCGGTTAACGAAAAAATCTAAAGAAATCATCATTACAATTGCTATAAGAACGAGAATAATAGAAGATGACTTTAGCTGTGCATCACTAAACATCGGTAAGAGATGAGAAGCTTGAATGGAAACCTTATCTGTAAATAAAGAAGGCCCTGTTACAATGTAATTTCCTTGCCGAAGTTCTGTAATGAAACGAACGATATCTTGCAGCAAAAAGGAAACTCCTATTGCTGTAATGAGTGTGATTAGCTTTGGTGCAGTTCGTAATGGCCGGTAAGCTACCCTCTCAATTCCCATTCCTAAAAATCCAGTTAATACCGAAGCTACTACTAACACAAGAATAAGAGCTAAAATTGCCGGCATCGCTCCTAACCAACCGAATCCTGTCATCACAAGTAAAAGACCGGTCCCGATAAAAGCTCCACTCATGAAGATTTCTCCATGTGCAAAGTTAATCAGC